>JBEKCP010000005.1:0-31958 GCA_050014815.1 Thermoguttaceae bacterium
GGGTATAGTAGACGCCGCCGGCCTTGCGGACCTCGGGCTTTTCATCCACCCGCGCCTGCCCGCCCTTGGTAAGCCGGACCACCTTCCCCAAGAACTGCTCGTAGACCTGGCCGAGGATCTCGGCGGGCAGCACGGAGAATTCGTAGGGGCTGTCGGGATAGTACAGCCCCTGCACGATGTCCCGGAGCGGCTTGTCGTCGATCGCCAGGCCCAGAGTCAGCTCGTCGGGCGGGTCGGCGCGGTTCCGCTCGCCGTCGAAATAGAAGAGGCCGGAGTTGTATCGCTCATCGGCGCGCTGGAACAACTCGGCCAGCCGCCGGTATAGGTTCGGCGCGTTGCAGAGATCCTGGAGCCGGCCGTAGGGCTCGATGCCCCGGTCTTCGCAGATCCGCAGGAAAACGATGCGGTCGATGGTCTGCTGCACGGCGACGTTCAGGTCGCGGTCCGAGATGCCCGGATTGCGCAGCGCGATGTTGTGGGCCAGTACGTCCCGCCACGACTCGATCTCCTGCAAGAAGGCCGTGTCGACCCCGACCGTGCCCTTCTTGATCCTGGTCGAGGCGACGAGCTTCTCCAGCGCCCCCCGGCGGACCGCCTCCGGCGAGAATAGATCGACCAGCTCGTCCCAACGATCCGCGTATTCCGTATAGGCGAGGAGCATGATCCGCGCGGCGGAAGCCTTGTCGGTCTTCTTCGGCCGGATGCGGCAGTCGTAGACGGCCGTTTGCTCGAAGTTCGAGAGGAGGCTCACCAAAAGTTTCGCAGTCCAGCCGTAGCGGCGGAGTTGATAGGCGGGTCCGGCGGCCTCACTAATGTCGGCCGATGGCCGCTTGGCCTCGACGAAGAAGTTCCGCGTCCCGCCGCCGGCGCGGAAGCAGCAGTCGGGGGCCTTCATGCGGCCGCCGACTCGGATCGCGTCTTCGTGGATGACCTCCTTGTACGCCTCGGCGTAGCCCTTCCGGTTGTACACGTCCCAGCCGAGGGCCTCGAAGAGCGGCTCGAGGAATTCCCGCCGCAATTGGGCCTCGTTGTACTGGTCGGAGCGGTACGAATCGCGCTGGCCCTCGTACCGCTCGATCAATTCACGGACGGCCATCGGCGCCGGCATGGCGGTTTCCCTCGCATACAAGTCAGCCCACGACGCTCGATTGTAGCCGCCGCGGGAGGTTGAAAGCAGGGGGGTGGAGCGGTAGATATTCTCACGACCGCAGCCCGAGTCCCCAGACGCGCAGCAGGTCGCGGCAACCAGATAAAGAAGGCGGGCACTCCATGATCACGGAGGACCCTCGCGATCCGCTCGGCCATCGCGCGGTCCTGGCTGGAATGCGAGAGAAACGCTTCATGCGGGGGCATGGGATCCGCTCTTCGCAACGGCCTGCACTCGCGCCACGACTTGCGCAAAATCCGGCGACGAGCTCTGCAAGTAAATGGGCTCGAAACGAAACAGAACCCAAGGCACGTCCAAACCGGGCTCCAACGTCACAAAATCGACGAACACGGGTACCACCCGCCCGCGGTAGTTCCCTGAGGTCAGCGCATACTGGACCTCTTGCCGCAACGTCGGCGACGGATTTGCACGTCTTGAGAACAGTGCGACCATCACGTCGGAGTTCTCCAATGCCTTGCCCGTCTCCATCGCCCAATTATCGCCGGGCAGAATGGCGCGTTCAGGGCTCCATACGTTGAAACCCGCGTTTTCCAATTCCCGCGAGAGCTGACCCGCCAGTTCCACGTCAGCAACTGCATGACTGATGAATACTTGCATCTCGGCTGACCTCCAACTCACGAGATCGTTCTCTTGTACGCGCGCGAACGCGTGCACAACAACCCTAATCTTAGCCTGGTTCGCTCTGTCCAGCAACCCCGGCGGGCCGTCAGGCCCGTTATAGTTTCCCCATCGTTTTCAGCCGCCGTTGGGCGAGGACATAGACTCCATCCCGGGCGGGTCTTGCCGCGAGCGCCACTTGCCGGTACTGGCCGGCGGCCACGTCGTCCAGGCCGTAGTGTTCGGCGACCCGGCCGAGCACGTACCGGTCGGAGTCGCCGGGTGGTCCGCCGCGAAGGGCCAGACCGCGGTAAAGCGCCTCCTGGGCGTCGCTGGTCTTGCCCAACTCGGCGTAGACCATGGCCAAGGTCGCGAGGCACCCCGGATGCTCGTAGGCGCTCTGGCGGACGGCGGCCAGGGCGTCGTCGAGCGCCTGCTGGCCCGCAGAGCCGCCGGCCAGCGCATTGCGGGCCAGGCAGTCGAAGAGTTCCCAGGCGGGGTTGGGTTCCCGGGCCAGCGGACGGATCAGCCTTTCGGCATCCGGGAACTTTCCCGCTTCCATCAGCGAGCGGGCGAGTCCGCACACGCTCGCGATCCGGTGCCGCGCGAGGTCCTTTATGTCGAAAGTGACGCCCCGCGGGTCCATTTCCCCGAGCACGCGAAGCGCGTCGTCGGGCCGGCCGGCACCGGAGTAGGCATGCGTCAGTGCCTCATCGATGCAGTAGGCATCGGCCGGCGGGCGACTGCCATTCCGCGCGGCCACGAGGATGGGAATGGCCGGCTGCGGATGGCGTCCCTCGGCCAAGAGCAGAGCGGCCGTGATTCGCAACGAGCCGCCGACCAGCGGGACACGGTCGCGCGTCGGATGCCCTTTGGCGTCGGCCGCCCAACGGAGCCAGCGAGCAGCGCCCTCCGGGTCATTCCGGTCGAGGCGGGCCAGGGACATCGCTCCGAGATTGGCCTGGCCGCAGCCGGGCGCCAGCAAGCGGTGGCCGCCCTCTTCGACCACGACGTACCAGGCCAGCTCCTTCATGTCCTCGTTCCGCGCTCGGATGCGATAGCCGGTCGTCTCGCTGCCTTCACTCACAAGCTCGATCTGGGAAAGCATGTCGGCCATTCGCTGCGGGGGAAGCTGGTCTTGCCGCTCCTGGTCGACCAAGGGGCCAAGTGCATGCCGGAGTTCTTCGACCACGGCGGCCTGGTCGGGCGGATCGGTGTTCTTGGCGAACAGGCGGGGGAGTTGTTGCTTCGCTCTTCCATCGAGCAGAACAGCCAAAAGCAGTTGTTGGACGACGCGCACGGGGCCGCCCGGCGCCAAGTCGGCCTCGCCGAACCGCCGCAGCCGCCCGATCGCCTCGGCCCTCGCCCGCAACTCGGCGGCGTTGGGGGCGCTGGCGGCGGCGGCCTCCAGCAGGGCGGCTGCCGGGGCATAGAGACGGGCATCTTCGAGGTGGCCGCTGGCCGCTTCGAGCACGCTGCGGCGCTCCTTGGCGCCGCGGGTGAGCTCGGTTGCCTTCTGCCGGGCCTCGGCCGGGCCGCGCTGGGCCGCGACGGCCGCCGCCGCCAGCGCCTTCCAGGCAAGCGACGTCGCCGGGCGGGCGGCAAGCTTCTCGACCTCGGCGTACTTCTCCAGGTGCAGGAGCAACATCGCCAGGTTCAGATCCAGCGATTCGATCGCGTTACGCGAGCCGAGCTGTTGTTGGGCCTTGCGGTACTCCCCGACCGCCTCTTCGAGCCGGGCGTCGGGCGAGTAGCGGCGGCCGTCTTCGTTGTGCTCCAGCAGGATGGCCCAGTCCATCCGCACGGCGGCGTCGGCCCCGTCCAGCTCGAGCGACTTGCGGTACTCGGCGGCGGCGGCCTGCCAGTCCATGCCGGGCTGGAAGTGCCGTCCCGCGGGGTCGTAGGTGAGGATCCGCGCCAAGGCGGCATGTGCGGCGGGTGATTTCGGGTCGAGCTCGACGGCCCGGCGGGCTTCCTCCCGCGCCGCATCGCCCAGGCCCGCCTTCAAGAGCACCTGCGCGAACCGGCGATGCTGGATGACCTGGTTGGGATATTGCCCGGTCAGTCGCCGGCACTCGGCCAGGGCTTCCTTCATTCGGCCGGCTGCCAGGTGGCGATCGACGACGTGTTCGAGGGCCAGTTTCACTTCCCACACGCCGCCTTCTCCCCCGAGCTCGTCGATCGCCCGCCGCAGCACATTGACTTCGCCGGCAGTGAAGGTCCCCGGGCCGGTGTCGAGCCGGAACGTGGCCACGACGCTGCCATCGGCGGCCTCCTCGAACTGCTGGCTGATCGCGGCCGGGCCGTAGTGTCGAGTGCCGGGGTCCGGCAGCGAGCGGACGACGAAGCCCGGCGGCGGCGCGATGCGGAACTCGACCTGCCGGACGTGCGGCTCGGGAAGCACCAGCGGCGAGTGCCGATCGTTTCCCAACGGTTGGCTGGGCCGCGGACCGTGATCGTCTTCCTCCTTGTCCGACTCTTCGCCGCGGAACAAACCCGGCAGTCGATCGAAGAGTGTGTCGGGCTGGATCGACACGGTCGCTTCGGCGTCCTGGAACTGGCCGATCCTGGCGTCGGTCGCCTCGGCCACGACCCGAAACGGCTTGGAGAGGTCCAGCGGCGACGAGTATTCGAGCCGGGCGAGCGACTGGGTGCGGTATTGTTCCTTGAAGAAATCCCGCCATACCTTGCGGAGGTTCTTGGTGCTCTGCGAGGCATACTGTTCCCGCATGTCTTCGTCGCAGGGGCCGCTGCCGGCGACGGTTGCGCGGACGCGGGCCTTGCCCCCCTCCGCCAGGAAGACCTCGAACGTCTCGCTGCTGAAATTCTGGCGGTAATCCATGCGCGGCGTGCGAACGAGCTGCCGGGTCTCGGGATTGGCCACCATGGCCCAGCGGCCCTGATCGACCAGCGGCAGCCGGCCGGCCGGGACGCAGCGGGCGGAAGGGTCGATCCACATCGGCTCGTCGCCGTGCAGGTAAACGATGGCATGGTCGAAATCGCCCAGGCCGGGCAGGCCCGGCACCACGTCGCTGAACCGGCCGGTCCGCAACAGGGCCACGTCCGCTCCGATCCCCGCGACGCGGAGCATCGCCACCAGCAGGGCCGACTGGTCCTTGCAGTCGCCGTATCGCCGGGCGAGGGTGTCGTGCGGGGCGCGGGGGACCAGGGCGGCCTTGCCGAATTCGATGCCCGTATAGCGAACGTGCCCGCGAACCGCCGCCAGCAGGGCCGCCACGATCTTCCGGCGGTCCGTCTCCTGGCCGACCGTCTCGCGCACCAACGGCCGGACGGCGTCCGGCTTGAGCTGGGCTTCCACCAGCGCGGCGTAACGGGAGGCCACCTCCGACCACGACTTGCCCGTCGAAAAAACCACCTCCGGCCAGCGATCGGCCTCCGGGGGCTGGAAGGGCTCGGGCGTCGGCCGCGCGGGGCAGGGCCCCGCCTCGAACCGCAGCGTCACGATGCCGTGGTCCTCGCTGCGGTCTGGTTTCAACTCGCTGCCCAACACCTCGTAACGCAACGGCAACACGGCGGGATAGGCCACGATCAGCCGGAATTTCCGCGTCGGATACGACTCGGCCAACAGGAGCCGCTCGACCATCCCGTAATCGAAGAACGGCCGCTTCTCGCGGGAGACGATCTCCTCCTCGACGACCGCTCCGACCTCGATGGCCGGCAGCGGCGCGCGGAGCAGCTTCTGGTCGCTCATCAGGTTGGGGTTGTCCTGGTCGACGGGGACCTCGCCGATGGTCTCGGGATCCAGGGGGTGGGCCTGCCCGTCGGGCGCGATGACCCGCGCCCGGATCTCCGGCCGCTCCTCGCAGCCGGCCGACCAATCAGCCTCGGTCGACGACCAATTCTCGACTCCCTTCTCGGTCAGATAGCGGAAGACCCGGCGGACCGCGCGGCGTTGCCGGCCGTCGCGGTCGAACTGGTAGTCGTGCTGCTCGAAGATCATCTCGACCTCGGCCCCGGCGGGGGTGGGCGCCGCGGCCGCCGCCCGAAGGACCTCGTCCGGCCTGGCGGACATGGCCGGGGCGGCCCAGGGATCGTCCGCCCCGCGAGCAGGCTCGGCGGCAACCCCGCCGGCAGCCAAAGGCCCTACTAAAGCACAAAGAACGAAAAGGCGTTGCATCCGCGGTGATTCCTGAAGAAAAGGGTCCTTCATTGTATCGGCATCCGTGGTCCCCTCTCCCTCCGGGAGAGGGTTAGGGTGAGGGCCGTTTGCGAGTGAAAGCTGGCTATTTCACGTTTTGACCCGTTGCGCCCTCACCCCCGGGTACCCGCTTGCGGGTGCCTCTCCCAAAGCGAGAGGGGAGACCTTTCCAAACACGCTCTCAGAAAAGAGCCCTCTATTGTATACCTTCCCACCGACCCCCGGCAAGAATTGTCCGCGCAGCCCGTAAGCTAAACTTGTTGAGCCACCCTACGCTTTTTCTTATGCGCACAGGTCCTTCGGCAACCGGCTATGCGAGATTGACGCCCTGGCAGGCCCGGGCGGTCGCGCTGGCGTTGGTCGTCTTGGCAGGCGTGTTCCTGGCAACGGCCCCGGCCCCGCCCCCGGTGTGCAACGTCCGCCTAGAGGGCTCGCAGACCGGCGACGTGGCCCTGTACCGGGCCGAGATCGACCGGATCCACGCCGGCGAGGGCTACTACCAGGTGGCGGCCGAGGAGCTGGTCGCGAGGAACTATCCGACCCGCAGCGTCTTCAACTGGCGGACCCCGCTGCCGATGTGGCCGATCGGGAAGATGCCGGCGGTTGTGCTGGGCAAGGTCCTGCTGTGCGGCCTGGCCCTGGCCGTCTTGCTGTTGGGCTTCGAGGCAACCTCCCGGGAAGAGCCAAACATCTACCGGCGTGCGGCCCCGCTTGTGGTGTTGTTGATCGGCGCACTCTTGCCGTGTGTTCTGGGCAATCTGTTCGTCATGCCCGTCCTTTGGGCCGGCACGTTGATCGCCCTTTCGCTCTGCGCCTACGGCGTGAACCTGCCGGGTCTGGGCGTAGCGTCGGGCCTGGCGGCCGTATTCTTCCGCGAACTGTCCCTGCCCTACGGAGTCCTGGCGGCGGCCTTGGCATGGCGCGAGGGGCGCCGTCGGGAACTCGCCGCGTGGCTCGCCGGGCTGGCCGCTTGGGCCGCCTTCTTCGCCTTGCACTGGTGGCGCGTCAGCCAGGTGGTCGGGCCCGACGCCGTGGCCCACCGCCAGGGCTGGATCCAACTCGGCGGCGCCTCGTTCGTCCTGGCCACGGTGCAGGCCAATTCCTGCCTGCTGTTAGTGCCGACGTGGGTCACCGTATTCTACTTCCTCGCCGCGATGCTCGGCCTGGCCGGTTGGAACACGCCGATGGGCCAACGGGCGACGCTGAGCCTGTGCCTGTTCGTCGCGGCCTTTTCGATTGTCGGGCAGGACTTCAACCGCTACTGGGGCATGATGATTGCGCCCCTATTGTGCTTCGGCGCGGTCCGCGCCCCCGCATCGCTATGGGACCTGTACCGGGCGGCGGCGCGTCTTACCCTCCCTACTCCTGGTCGGCAAGGGTTTCGCCGCCGGCCCGCGTGGAGTAGGCCTGCCATACGCGGAGGTTGACATTGTCGGAGAACCAACGGACCGAGCCGTCCATCAAGACGGCGTTGACGCCGCCGACGTGGTAGCTGCGGGCGGTAACGGCCGCGAAGGTGGGGATTTTGCTGGAGCTGCCTTCTTCCTGGTTAACCCAGTCAAAGCCCTCCACCTGCGGGTCGTTGGGTGTGAAGGCGGTCGTGAAGCCGGTCTGAATGGCACGGCCATCGGCCCAAATGGTGTGGGTCGCCGGGTTGTCGGGGGAAGAGGGCTCCGGCGGCCCTTGATCCGGCGGCGGGCCCCAATGGACTAGCTGGGCTGCCCCAGGGCACACGGGGCCAGCCTGGTTGGCGCTCAGCCCCTTGTTGTGGTAGAAACGTCCCCCCGACTTGACCTCCGCCGCGCAGAGAGTACAGCTCAAGCCATCGGTGATGTCGGCGTCGTTCAGCTTGCTGCCCGGATAAAAGGTGCCGTCGCCTCCCGTCCCGGTCTGCGGATCCCAGACGAACCAGACCCCCAGGTTGACCGCATAGTTGGTGGGAGCGCCGGCGGGCACGCCGCCCACGGTCCATGCCGGCTTCCCGGGCTGCGAAGGGCAGGTGAAATTCGGGATGCGCACGGCGCAGACGTTAACCATCGCCCCGTCGGCGGTTTGCAATTGGCCTGCCGACGGATAGCCCGACTTGAAGTTGATCATCGAGTACAGCTTCGCCCTCTCCAGAAACGGCAGCAGCCGCGCGTGGACCGACCAACCGTGGCTCTCGCCGCTGTAATCCTGCGGCACGCTGCTCCAACTGGGCGGGTAACGGCGCTCGCGGGCCTCGTACTGCACCACCGCCAGGCCGAACTGTCGCAGGTTGCTCCCGCAGGAGGTTCTTCGGGCACTCTCGCGAACCCTCAGTACGGCCGGCAACAGCAGGGCCGCCAACATGCCGATGATGACGATCACCACCATCACTTCGATGAGTGTGAACCCGTGCGGCCGACGAAACAACCGAAAAGAGGAGGACGGTATCATGGCGATTACTCCTGTGGGTCAATTCCGCCGGGCGTCGACCGGCGGTGCTTTGTTCTGCGCGGCGTACCAGGTCTTCCAGGCCCGCTGGTCGAAACCGAAGTTCTGCCCGGTGATCGCCACCAGGGCGTCCAACACCGACTGGTTCTGGACGTGGAGGAGGATGATCTTCGGGCCGTTGCCGCCCATTCCCATGCCGATACCCCCCTTGGTGCCGCCGGTGGGAAAGGCCATGCTCATCTGGCCGGGGTTGCCGCTGCCCACTTGTTGCTTGTGCTGGGTGATGAGCGCGTCGATGAGCGGGCCGATCGACGAGGGGTCTTTCAGCCGTCCCAGCGCGATGGCGGCCCGCTTGACGATGACGTTGTTCTCGTTGCGAAGGCCGTGCTTGCCGATGTAGTACTGGATGATTCCCGGGCTCTTGAGGCTATCGAGCTGCTCCACCGCGCTAAGGCGGACCTCCCGCTCCTCGTCCTCGATGGACACGACGGCCAGCACGCTGCCGGCCTCGGGCGTGTGGATTCGGCCCAGGGCCTCGATGTAGATTAACCTCGCCTCCTGGCTCGGGTCCAGGCCCCTCTTGTCCGTCTTGGACAGCCCCAATTTGTCCGTCAGGGCCTTGACGGCGCTGGGGTCGGCAATGGCGGCGAAGTTTTGCCGGGCCTGTTTGTCGCGCTCGGTCCCCAGCCAGCCCCGCCACCGCTTGATCTTCTGGAACCACTCGTTCTCGGCCAGCTCCTGCTTCCGCTTGTCCACCAGGAGCTCGACTTCCTGGGGCAGCTTCCACTGGTTCTTGTACTTGACGTAGCCCTGCTTGGTCATCCACTCGTCCTGCGTGATCCAGTGGCCTTCGATCTTGTTGTAGCCCAACAGCCGCCGGGCCTCGACGTGCTCGGGGTCCAATTCGATGACCCGCTGGAGGTGGATCTTCCGCTGGGCCGGCAGCTTGTGGTCCCGGCACCACTGGGCCAGGTCCCACTGGCCCTCGGCCGTGTCGGGATAATCGGGGCGGACCTTTTCGTATTCCGCCACGTCGGGCCGGACGGAGAGCACTTCTTTGACCTGGTCCGCCGAGAGCGTTACCTGCCCGCCGGCGGTGGGCTTGATGACGTAGGTCTGGCGGGGCTTTTCATCGGGATTGACCAGCTCGCCTTCGATCCGCCCGCCGTGGGACAGCATGAAGACTTCGGCCGCCGCCGGCCGCAAGATGGTCAGCAGTAGGAGCACAGCCAGAATACCGATGGCTCTGCGCGTCATGGCCGCTCGCCTCTCTTCTCGCCCGCCGGACTTCGCTCCCTGCCCAGTATCAGTATAACGGCCATGGCCGCCGGGAATCAACAATAAAACCCCCTCATTCTTAGGGTAGGGCGGATTATACCCCCCAGATTGCCGTAGAGCCGGAGGGCCGCAAATCGCTATCTTTTGCTCCTCCTCCAGATTCCCGGAAAACAACCACCGTTTAGCGGGCGGGCTTGCCCGCCGTGTACCCGCCCGCTAAACGTGCTCAACCCGACAATTTGGGCGTGCCAGAGCGCCAGGAGGCCGCCATGGGAAGACTCGTACTCTTGGTCGTATTGGTTATCGCGTGCGTTGGCGGATGGTATTTCTTCGCCAACTACACGGTCGAGGTCCGCCGTGGACAGGACGGGCGGTTCGAGTCGATCCGGATCCTCGCCCGGGCCCCGGCATCATCGCTGCGCGGTCCGATCGACCTGCCGCCCGCCGCTCCCACGCGCGGGACCATTCGCATCGCCTCGTTCGATCTCGACGGGCTCGACGAGGCCAAGCTGGCCCGCTCGCACGTCAGCGACGCGCTGGTGCGGATCCTCCCCCATTTCGACGTGGTGGCGATTCAGGGGATCCGCTCGAGGAACCGCGGCGTGCTGGTGCGACTGGTCGAGCAGATCAACGCTACGGGACGGTACTACGACTTCGCCACCTGCCCCACGCTCGACCGCGACCCCGTCGAGCCGTACAACGCCATGCTCCTCGATCTGACGACGGTCGAGGTCGACCGCTCGACGGTCCACTCGGTCGAAGACCCGGCCCGGCGGTTCAAGGTCAAGCCGCTGGTGGGCGCGTTCCGGGTGCGGGGCCCGCCGGAAAAGGAGGCGTTCACGTTCACGCTTATCAACGTCAAGGTTGACCCGGATCGGGCTGCGGCCGAGTTGGACCTGCTGGCAGACGTCTTTCGCGCCGTGCGGGACTCGAACCGCGACGAAGACGACTTCATCCTGCTCGGCAGCCTGGAAACCGACCCCGGCCACCTGGGCCGGTTGGGGCAAGTGCCCAACCTGACGGCCGCGATCGTCGGCACGCCGACCACCACGCGGGGAACGCGACTGGCCGGCAACATCCTCTTCGATCGCCGTGCGACAGTCGAATACACCGGCCGCTCCGGCGTGTTCGACATGATCCGCGAGTTGGACCTCTCCCCGCAGGCTGCCCTGGAGGTCTCCGAGCACCTGCCGGTCTGGGCGGAGTTCAGCTCCTATGAGGGCGGGCAATCGGGCCACGCGACGGGCTGGGAGAGCCCGGCGGACTCCCAGCGGTAAGGATAACATCTCCATCCCTAATCCCTCATCCCTATCCCAGGTTGCTTGACGGTCGAGCCCACCGTCTGGTATCCTCAACGGGTCATGTCCGCGCGACGCTCCTTCCGACTGCCCATCACCCTGGCGATCGTCATGATCGTCCTCCTGGTGGTGCTCACGGTCGGCTGGGTGCTCTTGACGGTCTTCGGGGCGCTGAAGGATAGCAGCCTTGCCGCGCTGTACTGGGTCCTTCTGTCGATCGGGACCGCGTTCATCGGACTCTTGCTGGCCGGCGTGATCATCTACCTGATCCTGTCGATCAAGACGATCGCGCTGAACCGCCGGCAGTCGAACTTCATCGACAGCGTGACGCACGAGTTGAAGTCGCCGATCGCCTCGATGAAACTCTGCCTTCAGACGCTCGGCCGGCGCCAGGTCAGCCCCGAGGAGCAGGCCGGCTTCTTCCGCTGCATGGTCGAGGACCTCGACCGGCTGGACCACCTGATCAACCAGCTCCTGGATGCGGCGCGGGTGGAGTCCGGCCGGGTGGACCGCGAGGTCGAAGACGTCCCGCTGGACGCGCTCTTGCGCGACTGCGCCAACGCCGTCTGCCTCCGCTATCGCATGCCGGTGGAGGCCGTCCACTTCGATCTTTCTCCGTGTACGATCCGGGCATGGCGCGCGGACCTGGACATCGTATTCCGCAACCTGATCGACAACGCGGTGAAGTACGCGGGCCGGGAGCCGCAGGTCGAGGTGACGCTGCGTCCGATGCCGCCCGCCCACGTGCTCGTGCGGATCGCCGATAACGGCCGGGGCATCCCGCACAAGTTCCGCCGCCATATCTTCCATCGTTTCGAGCGGTTGGGGCTGGAGCTGGAGCGCGAGAAGCCCGGCACCGGCCTGGGGCTTTACATCGTGCAGAACCTGGCCCGGCGGCTCCGGGCCAAGGTCCGCGTCCGCGACCGCGAGGGGGGGCCGGGCACGGTCTTCGAGGTCCAACTGCCCGGCCTCGTCACCGCCGAGCCGGAGGCCAAACCCGGGACTAGAGAGCCCACGTTGACATGAATAGCGCGATAAGACGGAGCCCTTCCCATGAGATACGGCGGATTCCTGCTGTGCGTCCTCGGCGTTCTCGAGGGCCTGGGGGCAGCTTACGCCTTCTATATCAGCGAGACACACTCGGCGAATGAGGTTAGCAAGACCTCAGCCAAATTGCTCATTAGCATAGGTCTCGTCGCTTTGGGCCGCTACTTATTCGGCCGCGGGAGTAAACCATGACAGCCGTAACCATCGCCGACACCGCCTGACCCACAAAGCCCCTGCGGGCTAGCCCGCTCGCCAAACCAATCCCCAATCCCCAATCCCTAATCCCCCATGGCCGCCACCGAACACATCCTGGTCGTCGAAGACGAAGCCCACCTGGCGATGGGCATCAAGTACAACCTCGCTGCCGAGGGGTATCGCGTGACGGTGGTCGGCGACGGGCGGGCCGCGCTGGAACTCCTGAAGGCATCTCCCCGCGGCATCGACCTGGTCGTGTTGGACCTGATGCTGCCCGCCATGAGCGGCTACGCGGTGTGCGAGGCCCTGCGGGAGCTCGACCGGGACCTGCCCGTGCTGATCCTCAGTGCCCGAACGCTGGCCGAGGACCGCACCCGCGGCTTCGACGTCGGGGCCAACCAGTACATGACCAAGCCGTTCGACCTGGACGAGTTCCTCAGCCGCATCCGCAATCTCCTGGCGTTTTCGCGGCGGCGGACGGAGGAGCGGCCCGGGGCGGCTGCCACCGCGACCTTCGAGTTCGCCAACGCCAAGATCGACTTCGAGAAGTTCAAGGTCTTCATCGGCGACGAGCCGGTCCGCCTGACACAGCTTGAAATGAGCCTGCTGCGATATTTCATCGAGAACCAGGGGCGGGTCATCCCCCGCCGCGAGCTCCTGGAGAACGTCTGGCGGATGCCGGGGAACCTGAACACCCGGGCCCCGGACCAGTTCATCCGCCGCTTGCGGAAGCTCTTTGAGCCCGATCCCGCGGTGCCGCGGCATTTCCTCACGATCCGCGACGCCGGCTACCGCTTCGTCGCGCAGGGGGATTAGGGATTTGGGGATTTGGGGATTGGGGGATTTAGGGATTTAGGGATTTGGGGATTTTGGGATTTGGCCGTAAAGCCCCCCGACTGCGTCGGGGGGATAGGGGACTAGATGAAGGCGGAGAAGAGCCCATTGCAAATTGAGAATTGCAAATTGCAAATTGCAAATCGTGGGATGCAAATTGCGTATAGTGGAGTGTTAGGCTTCTCGCAGGGACGGTTGTGAAGAACTTCGACGCGCAGGTCGCAGTGTTCTTTGGGTGCTGGGTAGCACTTGGCATCGCCAGATTCGTCTTCTTCCAGTTTAACAGGAATGCCGCGCTGAAGAAGAAGGTCTTTCGATGGGGCCATGTCTTTATGGATGCGCTGCTCCTCGGTTTCATGGGATGGGTCGGCTTCCCAATGCAGGTATTCTATTTCGCGATTCCCGTTTTGGTTCTCATCACGATCCTCAACATTTGGGGCACGCAATTCTGTCCTCGCTGTGGCGTGTCGTTCCATGCATACCGCGCGCGGTTTTGCGCGCGGTGCGGTCAATCCATTTCGGAAGGAGAGTCGGGACCGCCTAACACGGCCTAGCTCGCAAGGTCGGCCTTTTATCCACTCACCACTTCGCACTCCCCCCAATCCCCAATCCCCAATCCCTAATCCCTCTCCTCCCTCATGCGTCTGAAGCTGATCGCCTGCGAAATCTTCTACCGCGAGCTCTCGGCGGCCGTCGCTCGGAGCACGAACATGGTCGACGTGGAGTTCATGCCGAAGGGGCTCCACGACGTGGGGCAGGCCGGCATGTCGGCCCGGCTGCGAGAGGCCCTCGACGCCGTGGACGAGTCGAAGTACGAGGCGGTGCTCCTGGGCTACGGACTGTGCAGCAACGGGTTGGTGGGGCTCCGTGCCCGCTCGATCCCCCTGGTCGTTCCCCGGGCCCACGACTGCATTACGCTCTTCTTGGGCTCCAAGGAGCGATACCTGGACTACTTCGTCAGCCATCCCGGCGTCTACTTCAAGACGACCGGCTGGATCGAGCGGGGCGAGGGGCTGGCGCAGCTCGGCCCCGACTCGATCGAGCACCGCCAGGGCATGGCCCAGTCCTACGAGGAACTGGTGGCGAAGTACGGCGAGGACAACGCCCGGTTCCTCCACGACCAGTTGTGCAACATGCTGCGGAACTACCGCGCTCTGGCGTTCATCGAGATGGGGATCGAGCCGGACGACCGTTTCGAGCGTCGCACGCGGGAGGAGGCGCACGAGCGGGGCTGGACCTACGAGAAGCTCGCCGGCGACATGCGGCTCCTCCAGGCCCTGGTGGACGGCCCGTGGGAAGAAGGCCGCTTCCTCGTCGTGCCGCCCGGCTGCTCCATCGCTTCGAGCTTCGACGAGAATGTTATCAAGGCCATTCGAGAGAATCAACCGGAGAACATTCCATGAACGGTCGCGGTCGCATCTTGGCGATGCTTGCGGGCCGGCCGGTGGACCGCCTGCCGCTGATGCCCATTACAATGATGTTCGCCGCCGACCGGATCGCCGTGCCGTACGGCCGCTACGCGGCCGACTACCGCGTGCTGGCCGAAGCGCAGATGAGGACGGCCGAGCAGTTCGATTTCGACTACGTTTCGTGCATCTCGGACCCTGCCCGCGAGGCGGCCGACTGCGGCGCGGCGGTCCACTATTTCGACGACCAGCCGCCCGCGATCGACGAGGGCCACGCGCTGTTGGCCGACAAGAGCGCCCTCGCGCGCCTGGCGTGTCCCGACCCGGCCGGCGGCGGCCGGATGCACGATCGGGTCCGGGCGGCCGCCCTTCTGGCCGAGCGGATCGGCAAGGAGCGGCTCGTCGAGGGCTGGATCGAGGGCCCCTGCGCCGAGGCCGCCGATCTGCGGGGCATCAACCGCCTCATGACCGACTTCTTCGACGACCCCGCGTTCGTCCGCGACCTGTTCGATTTCGCGCTGGAGATGGGCACCCGGTTCGCCAAGGCCCAGGTTGCCGCGGGCGTGGACCTGGTGGGCGTCGGCGATGCCGCGGCGTCGCTGGTCGGCCCGCAAATCTACGAGGAGTTCGTCCTCCCGTGCGAGCGGAAGCTTGTCGACGCCCTACACGCCATGGGGGCGAAGGTGCGGCTGCACATCTGCGGCAACATCCGGCGGATCCTCTCGCCGATCGGCACGCTCGGCTGCGACCTGGTGGACATCGACTACATGGTGCCGCTGGACGAGGCCCGCCGGGCCATGGGGACCGGGCAGGTCCTGGCCGGCAACCTGAACCCGGTTGCCGCGGTCCGCAACGGCACGCCGGAGAGCATTGCCCGCGCGGCGGCCGAGTGCCACCGCCAGGCCGGCCCGCGCTACATCTTGGCCGCCGGCTGCGAGGTTCCCCGCGACACGCCGGCGGCCAACGTCCGGGCGCTCCGCGATTATGCGTGCGACAGCGAACCGGCGACAAAGATAACGAGGTAGGCCCAGGGCCCCAGGTCGCTGGCTCGTCGAGCCGAACCTGCGGCAGTTGGTCAAGCTCCGCTTCTACTCTCCGGTACCACGAGCGGAACGTAGGAAAAGGACCTTTTCTGTAGCCCAGGCGTTTTACGCCTGGGACGAAGAGGGGGCCAACCGCATCTTTCTCAGCCCCTTTAGGGGCGAAATGATACGCTCCGCCCCTAAAGGGGCTGAAGGAAAAGGGGGGATAGTCGTTTTCCAGACCCAGCCGTAGAACGGCTGGGCTAGAGAAAAGCGACCCTATCCGCGTATTCTACGCCCGCTAAACGTCGGCTCCTTCACACGCTCTCCGGCACCACGAAGGGCGGCCGGTAGCGGCGGCTCCGCATGGCGTTGGCCTCGTCGTCGCCCACGAACTGCTCCGTCTTCGGGTCCAAGGAGAGCACGCGGCCCAGGCGATAGTTGGTCTTCTGAAGATCCACGCCGACCGCTTTCAGATTGGCCTTGATGGTCTCGAACGTCTCGGCAATCTCGGGTACGCTCATGCCCTCGGGCTCGTGGCTGAAAGGCACTTCGCGGCCAAGCCGGTAGGAGATGTTGGCGAGGTGGGCCAAGGCGCTGGAGTAGTGGCCGGCGAGGATCGGGGCATTGACGGCCTCGCGCCGCCGGCTGCGGACACACTCGATGAAGCTGCCGAATGTCCCGCCGGGCGTCACGGGAACCGGCTCGGGGTGCAGGTCCACGGCCGGGCCGCCGCCCTTGGGATAGAGCATGGCGTTGCGGATGACGCCCTCGCTCGTGTGGAACTCGTTGGTAAGCTTTCCGACGAAGGCCTCGGGCAGCGTGGGCTCGGTCAGTTTCGGGCCCGGCGAGCCGACGCCTTTCCCCGTATTCACCAGTCCGCGGATCTCCGCCACCAGCAGGACGTCGCCGAACTCGAAGACGGCCATGTCCATGTTGGGCGTCTCGCCCTGGTCCTGGTAGGCGAACCGCCCGCCAAGGCTCCAGACCTTCGTCGGCAGCGTTGCGCCGGCGATGGCCCAGTGGGCGACGTCGAGCTCGTGGATGCCCTGGTTGCCGATCTCGCCGTCGCCGAAGTCCCAGAACCAGTGCCAGTTGTAATGGACGAGGTTCTTGTGGAAGGGCTGCTTGGCGGCGGGACCGAGCCAAAGGTCGAAATCGAGCGTGGGCGGCGGATCGGAGATCGGCTTGGAACCGATGCTCCAGCGGGGCTTGCCGATGACGGTCTTGGACACGCGGAGTTTTCCCCACTTGCCCGAGTGGACCGCCGCAATCTCCGCGGCCCGCTCCGGCGAACTCCGCTGCTGCGTGCCGTGCTGGACGATGCGGCCGTACTTGGCGGCGGCCTCGACGCACCGCCGCCCCTCGACGAGGTTGTGGCTGCACGGCTTCTCGACGTAAACGTCCTTGCCCGCCTGAGCGGCCCACACGGTCATGAGCGTGTGCCAATGGTTGGGCGTGGCGATCGAGACGGCGTCGACGTCCTTCCGGTCCAGGAGTTTGCGGATGTCCTCGACGCACTTGGGCGCGGGGCCGCCGGCCGCCTCCACCGTGGCGCTTCGACTGGCAAACAGCGAGCGGTCGGGGTCCGCCAGGGCGACGACCTCGACCCCTTTCAGGCCAAGATAACCCTGGAGATGCTGCCGTCCGCGGCTGTTGAGCCCGGCGACGGCGACGCGGACCGTGTCGTTGGCCCCGAGCACGCGGCCGGAGGCCTTCGTCCCGGCGATGGTGAAAGCGGCGGCGGCGCCGGCCGCGGCGGTTTGCTTCAGGAACGTGCGACGGGTATGGCGTGACATGTGTTGCTCCTCAGGTTGGTCGGGAGATGAGCGGGGTGGGTTATGCGTCAGTATAACACGTGGCCGGCCGGCCGGTCAATTATGCTCCGGCATGACCTGCGGTTGACCGCTCTGATCCACCTCGGGGTGCATCCAACGGTTCAACAGCGGGGCCAGGGCGAGGCAGATCGCGGCGGAGAGGAGCGAGAAGATGGCGATGGCGCCCCAGACATTGCCGTAGACGTGGACCGTCTCGGCGGGAACCGGAACGCGGCCGCCCGGGGTTACTACGCTGGTGGCCTGGGCGATCATCGCGGCGAGGAGCTGCGCGTACGCCGACGCCAGGAACCACGTGCCCATCACCGTGCTGACCAGCCGGGCGGGCGACAGGCGGGTGACCATCGAGAGCCCCACCGGCGAGAGGCACAACTCGCCCGTCGTGTACGGCAAATACGCGAGCATCAGCCAGAACAGGGCAACGATGCCGCGCGCGTCGGCCGTCCACGTGCCACACCAGAACAGGCCGAACCCCACCCCGAGCTGGAAGAGCCCGAGTGCAAACTTCACCGGAGTGCTCGGGTCCCAACCCCGGTCACCCAGGAACGACCAGAGCCCGGCCAGAAGCGGACCGAAGATCAAGATGTAGATGGCATTGACCGACTGGAACGTGGCGGCGGGAATCTCCTGCAGCCGCGCCGCCACGCCCATGCCCACGTTGTCCGGGGCGACCGTCCAGTCAATCTCGAAATAGGGGTCTTTCTTCTTCTCGTGTTCCTTGCGCAGAGAGTCCAGGACGTCCAGCGTGAACAATTCCCGGCCGTTGTGGTAGCCGAGTTGCTCCTGGGTGGGCTGGATGCGGAGGGCCTGCCCCACTTCGTCGGGCGTGATGGTCCGCGGGCCCAGCACGCGTTGCACGTTGCGGTCCGTGAAGGAGTTAAGCGAGCTGCCCGCCTGCTCAAAGAATGCAAAGAAGAGCATCGAGAAGAAAGTGAGGATCAAGACGACGTACATCCGGTGGCGCGCGATGCGATCCAGGCGTACCATTTCCACCAGCAGGTAGACCAGGCAGGCCAGACCGGCCAGGAACAACACCAGGCCGGCCGGCCGGCTGCCCTCCTCGACGACGACCGCCACGCCGCGGACGAGCGGCTCACGGCTGTTTTTCATGTGCTCGATGGTGTCTTGCGGGACCAACGTCAACGGCTCGCCGTACAAGACCTGCGGCTGGCGGCCCTCGTCCGCCTGCTTGCTGGCGGCGGTGTGGGGAATCGTCGTGACGGGACCGCGGCGGAACAGGGGCCCGACTCCCGAGACAAGGAAGATAAACAGCACGACGGCCACTGCGGTGCCGAGGTAGAGCAGCCACTCGCGCGAGAGGGGGCCGAAGATCGGTTTCCGGGGCCGCTCGGAGTCCGGCGGCGCGCCGGCCTCCGGCGGAAGCCCGCCGCGGCCAAGCGCTACCCACGCCACCCCGCCGGCGATCAACAGGGCCACTGCCACGAACACATTCATCCCGATCGACAGCAGATCGTCAGGACGGTAAACCAGCAGTCCCGCCGCCGTCCCAAGCGCGGTCAGCAGTATCAAGAACCGGCTTAACCCGGTTGGGGCGACGAACAGTGCGACGCCGGCCAGCATCCCGGCGGTCGCCAGCCCGAACCCCCAGTGCCGGCCGTAGGCATCGCCCACGAAGCTGCACAGCAGGGGCGACATGGCGGCCCCCAGGTTGATCCCCAAGTAGAAGATCGTGAAGCCGCCGTCCCGCTTGGGGCTGCCGGGCGGGTAGAGCGTTCCGACGATGGTCGAGATGTTCGGCTTGAAGAAGCCGTTGCCGCAGATCAGAAGCGCCAGCGCCGAATAGAAGGCCCACCGGCTCTCGATGGTCATCATGAAGTGGCCGGCGGCCATCAAGAGGCCGCCGAGGATGACCGCCCGCCGCTGGCCCAGCAACCGGTCGGCCAACATCCCGCCGAACAGCGGCGCCATGTAGACCAGCGACGTGTACGCCCCGTAGACCGTATTGGCAGCGCTGTCGCCGTAGTGCAGGAAGTCCTTGGTCATGTAGAAGAACAGGAGGGCCCGCATGCCGTAGAACGAGAACCGCTCCCACATTTCGACGAAGAAGAGGCCGAACAGCCCGGTCGGATGCCCCCAAAGGGTTGCGGAGTTACTACTGGCGGCCATGAATCCTCCAGGCCGGGAAAAGGTGACAGGCACCTTTTCCCGCTCACCCGTGTCATTGCCCGAAAGTAACAACTCAAGCTGCTGCTGTCAACGGGAGGGCCCTTGACTCGACGCCGAAAGAGTCCCATATTCTAGCCCATGTCTTACGAAGTCGAACAGAAGTTTCCCGTCCACGACCTCACCGCAGTGGCCGACCGCCTGGCGGCCCTGGGTGCGACCGTCTCACTGCCTGCTCCGGAGGTGGACCTGTACTTTGCCCATCCCTCGGTCGACTTCGCGAAGACCGACGAGGCCCTGCGGCTGCGGCGGAAGGGCGAGTCGAACTCCCTCACCTACAAGGGACCGAAGATCGACGCTACG
The DNA here is from genome assembly GCA_050014815.1 of Thermoguttaceae bacterium. Taxonomy (GTDB): domain Bacteria; phylum Planctomycetota; class Planctomycetia; order Pirellulales; family Thermoguttaceae; genus JBEKCP01. The sequence continues at coordinate 19,742 of JBEKCP010000005.1, forward strand.
ACCAAGACCCGGCGCGAGATCGAATTGCCGCTGGGACCGGGCGCCGCGGCCCTGGAGTCTTGGGCCGCGCTCTTGGAAGCCCTCGGGTTCACCCGGGTCGCCGAGGTCCATAAGACCCGCCGCAAGGTGATCGTCCCCTGGCAGGGCCGGCAAGTCGAGGCCTCGCTGGACGACGTCGATCGGGTGGGCACCTTCGTCGAGCTGGAGCTTATCGCCGAGGCCGAAGGGATCGAGGCCGCCAAGGTCTGCCTGGCATCACTGGCCCAGAGCCTCGGGCTCTCGAAAAGCGAGCGGCGGAGTTACCTCCAACTGCTGCTGGGCCGAAGGTAGCGGCGAAGTTGGGCAAAAGAGGCGATTGAGGTCGGTAATATGGGCTGACCTTGACGATTATTCGACCTTCTTGTTCGGAACTCCCTAACGTATACTCTCCCGGCCTCATCGCGACTCTTCCAGGCGCGGTGAGGTCGGGCGGCCTTTTCCGCGGCTCTGGTCGGACGCCGCCGCCCGCAGATCTTTTCGCACTTTTCTGTCATTAAGAACCAGCATGGAAGCTGTTCCAGTCTCCTGCGGCGGAGCCGCCAGGGACAACCGGCGTCAACCGGTACTGGAGCCGCCTCCGCGACATTGAAACGAAGGATCGTCGAGATGGATAGCGTGAGACTGGGTCGGCGGGCGATGTTGGCCGGATCGGCGGCCGCGTTGGCCGCGGGAGGGCTGCTGCCCTATTTCCCCACCAGCGGATCGGAAGCCGCGAAGTCCAGCAATGATCGGCTCACCGTGGCGGCCATTGGCACCGGGGGACGGGGCGCGTACATCGGGCATCGGGCCGCCCGCCGCGGCGATGTCGTCGCGTGCTGCGACGTCGACCGCCGCCGCGCCGAAACCTTTGCCAGCCGCTACGACGGCAAATGCCATGTCTACGAGGACTACCGCCGCGTGTTGGACCGCAAGGACGTCGACGTGGTGACCATCGGCACGCCCGATCACTGGCATGCCAAAATCGTCATCGACGCCCTCCGCAGCGGCAAGGACGTCTACTGCGAGAAACCGCTGACGCTGACCATCGCCGAGGGGAAGTTGATCTGCCGGACGGTCCGCGAGACGGGCCGTGTCGTCCAAGTGGGCACGCAGCAGCGGAGCGAGTACGACGGCCTGTTCCTCCAGGCCGTGGCCCTGGCCCGAAGCGGACGATTGGGCAAGAACCTTCGGGCGGTGGCCTCGGTCGGCGCGGCCCCGCGGGGCGGCCCCTTCGCGGCGACCACTCCGCCTCCCACGCTCGACTGGGAATTCTGGCTGGGACAGTCGCCGCAGGTGCCCTATTGCCCCCAGCGGTCCCACTACGACTTCCGCTGGTGGTTCGAATACTCCGGCGGCCAGGTGACTTACTGGGGCGTGCACCACGTGGACATCGCGATGTGGGCCATGGGACTGGACCAGACCGCGCCCATCCAGGTCGACGGCGCCGGCGATCTGCCCGACATCCCCGGCGGATTCAACGTCCCCACCACGTTCCACTGCACCATGAAGTTCGCTTCCGACGCCACCATCGTGCTCAATAGCGACAAGAACGCCCTGCGGATCGAAGGGGACAAGGGGGCCATCATCGTCGATCGCCGGCGGCTCCTCGGAAAGCCGGTCCAGGACCTCTCCAAGAACGAACGGGAGTGGCTTCGCCAGGAGACCGTCCGGCTCTGCCGCGGCAAGCAACCGGGCAACCACATGACCAATTTCTTCGAGTGCGTCAAGGACCGGTCGTTGCCGGTCTCGGACGTCTTTACCCATCACCGGGCGCTGAGCGCATGCCATCTGTGCAATATCGCCGTGCGATTGCAGCGGAGGTTGCAATGGGACCCGGTCTGTGAAGATTTTCTCGGGGACAGCGAGGCATCGGCCTTGCTGACCCGCCAGCAACGCGAGCCGTACACGATCGAGGCGTAGCGCTCGGCGAACCCCGCGACGCAGTCGCGGGGCTTTTGCTAATCCCCAAATCCCCAAATCCCCAAATCCCCAAATCCCCAAATCCCCAAATCCCCAAATCCCTAAATCCCTAAATCCCCAAATCCCTAAATCCCTAAATCCCCTCTCCATGTCCTTCTGGCAGGACAAGGTCGCCCTGGTGACAGGTGGCTCCAGCGGGCTGGGCTACAGCATTGCGGAGGCGCTGGGCGCCGCCGGTGCGAAGGTCGTCATCGTCGGCCTTGAACCGAGCGCCGTCCGCGAGTCGGCTGCCCGACTGGAAGCCGCCGGCTCGACCGTGCTGGGCCTTCAGGCCGACATCACGCGGCAAGAAGACGTCGACCGCGTGATGGCCGACACCGTGGGGCGATTCGGGCGCCTGGACGTGCTCGTGAACAACGCGGGCCGGACCGCCCGCGGCAAGGTCCTGGACACCACGCCCGAGCAGTTCCGCGACCTCATGGAGTTGAACCTGATCGCACTGGTGCGGTGTACCCGGGCGGCCGCGGAGCACCTGCTTCGGCAGCGGGGGCACGTGGTCAACATCGGTTCCCTCGCGGCGAAGTCGGCTTCCCGCTGGATCGGGGCCTACCCGGCCACCAAGCACGCCGTCGCCGCGTACTCCCAGCAACTGAGGCTGGAGTTGGGGCCCCAAGGGCTTCATGTCCTGTTGGTCTGCCCGGGGCCGGTCGAGCGGGATTCGCAGCGATTGTATCCGCTTGAGGGGCTGGAAGACGTGCCCGAGCGGGCTCGCCGGCCGGGGGCGGGAGTTCGGCTCCAGGCCATCCCGCCCGAGCGACTGGCCCAGGCCATTCTTCGGGCCTGCGAGCGTCGGCGGCCGGAGTTGGTCGTGCCCGGCAAGGTCCGATGGCTTTTCGCCCTGTCTCAGCTTTGGCCCACGCTGGGCGACTGGATCGTGCTGAGAAAGACGTGACCCCCTTGTAGCACGGCGGTTTGTCTGGCATGATGGACGGCTCCATGCCGCCCCCTTTCTCAGGAGCCCCATCATGCCCGCTTTCCTCGAAATCCCGAAGATCCCGTACGAAGGCCCCAAGTCGAAGAATCCACTGGCGTTCCGCCATTACAACGAGAGCGAGTTGGTAGCGGGCAAGACGATGAAGGACCACCTCCGCTTCAGCGTGGCCTATTGGCACGCCATGCGGGGCACCGGCGGCGATCCCTTCGGCCCCGGCACCATGATCCGGCCGTGGGAGGGGAGCGCCGACTCGGTCGACAACGCCATCCACCGCGTGCGGGTCGCTTTCGAGTTCTTCGAGAAGCTCGGCGTGCCCTTCTTCTGCTTCCACGACCGCGACATTGCCCCCGAGGGCAAGAATCTGGCCGAGACCAACCGCAATCTCGACGCCGTGGTAAAGATCATCAAGGAGGAGAGCCAGCGGACGGGCATCAAGCTGCTCTGGGGCACCGCCAACCTCTTCAGCAATCCCCGCTACGTGCACGGGGCGGCCACCAGCCCCAACGCCGACGCCTTCGCCTTCGCCGCCGCCCAGGTGAAGAAGGCCATCGAGGTGACCAAGGAGCTGGGCGGCCAGGGCTACACGTTCTGGGGCGGCCGCGAAGGCTACCAGACCCTTTGGAACACCGACATGAAGCGCGAGATGGACCACCTCGCCCGGTTCATGCACATGGCCGTCGACTACGCCCGCCAGATCGGCTTCGCCGGCCAGTTCTACTTCGAGCCGAAGCCGAAAGAGCCCACGAAGCACCAGTACGATTTCGACGCCGCCGCGTGCATCAACTTCCTCCGCGCCTACGGCCTGGGCGACTCCGTCAAGCTGAACATCGAGACGAACCACGCCACGCTGGCCGGCCACGCCGTCGAGCACGAGCTCGATTACGCCGGCATGCAGGGCTTCCTGGGGTCGGTCGACGCCAACGCGGGCGATCTCCTGCTGGGCTGGGACACCGACCAGTTCCCGACCGACGTCTACCTGACGGCCAAGATCATGCTGGTGATCTTGAAGTACGGCGGTTTTACCACGGGCGGCCTCAACTTCGACGCGAAGGTCCGCCGCGAGAGTTTCGAGCCGATCGACCTGTTCTACGCCCACGTCGGCGGCATGGACGCCTTCGCCCAGGGCCTGCGGATCGCCGCGGCGATCCTCTCCGACGGCGAGGTGGCCCGCATGGTCAAGGACCGCTACGCCTCTTGGGACTCCGCGGTGGGGGCCGAGATCGAGGCCGGCAAGCACGGTTTCGCCTCGCTGGAGCAGTACATGCTCCGCAAGGGCGACGTTGCGCCCAACAAGAGCGGCCGGCAGGAACTCTACGAGAACGTGGTCAACCGGTACGTGTTCTGACGCGGATGGCGTCGCTTCACGTGTCCGCAAGTTGGAACAGCACGTGTTTGCCCACTGCGGCGGCGTAGCGGGTCACCGTGTCCATCGTGAAATTGACCCGCTGGCCGCGCTCCAGCTTTGAGAGCGCCGACCGGTCAATGCCGGTCAACCGCTCCATGTCGCCCAGGCTCAGCCCACGGGCCTCACGGACCCGCTTCAACTCGGCGAACACCTCCGTCACCTCTCGAAGCTCATCAAGACGCCTCTTTGCCCGGGCTCGCAACTCCGGCAACTCCCGGGCCACCAGGGCGCGGATTTCCCGATACCTGGCTGCCTCCTCATCGGTGAGGCGTCGATCACGAACGATTTCTCTAATCTTCCCCTCCATAGGTAAACAATACCACGCGCGGTAATAAATGTCAACACCGCGGGCTAGTTGTCCAGTCGCACCCCTCGCTTGCCAAGCTCGGCGGTCAACTCCGCGGCGGAGGTAAACAGCACCGCGTCGAAGCCGGCGGCCCGGGCCCCGGCCACGTGACGGGGCATGTCGTCGGTGTAGAAGATTTCTTCCGGACGGCAGCCGGCCATTTCGGCGGCCTTCGAGAAGATCGCGGCGGCGGGCTTGCACGCCCCGATCCGGAAACTCAGGGCGTAGACCGAAAAGCTCTCGCGCAACACCGCGTAGCGCGAGAAGCAGTGCTCCCAGTGCGCTTCGCACGTGTTTGATAAGATTCCCATCCGGCGGCCTGCCCGCGCAAGCCCCGCCGCCACCCCCGCCATGCGATCGTCCGGCGTGAAGATGTCCGAGAGGGCCCGGAGCCAATCGGCATAGCCGGGTCGCGTGGCGGTCCGGGCGCAGAAGGCGTCGTAAATCTGGCGGGTAGAGAGATGGCCGGTCTCGTAGGCCAACTGGAGTCCGCCCGTGTAGAGCACGTCCGCGACCTCGGCGGGCTCGATGCCGGAGACCGTGGCAATCTGCCGGCACATCTGCTCCACGCTGTAATCGACGAGGACCTTTCCCAGGTCGAAGTAAAGGAATTTGGGCTCGGCGGTGGTCGGCGGCATACCTTTTCAGGCCGGAGGCGGCCCCCTACTTTTCCCGTTCGGCACGGACTAGAATGAGGTGTTTGTATCGAAGCCCTCACCCCCTGCCCCTCTCCCAGAGGGAGAGGGGAGTATTATTTGGGCCTCTGCACTTCGAGGAATAATAGACCATGCGATCCGACATCATCAAGCTGGGCGACGCCCGGGCCCCCCACCGCAGCCTGCTCCGGGCCACCGGCGTGGGCGACGCCGACTTCAACAAGCCGTTCATCGCCATCTGCAACAGCTATACCGATATCATCCCCGGACACGTCCACTTGGACAAGGTGGGCGAGGTCGTCAAGCAGTGCGTCCGCGAGGCCGGCGGCGTGCCCTTCGTCTTCAATACGATCGGCGTGGACGACGGGATCGCCATGGGACACTCGGGCATGAAGTACTCGCTGCCCAGCCGCGAGATCATCGCCGACGCCGTCGAAACCATGATCCAGGCCCACTCGCTGGACGGCATGATCTGCATCCCCAACTGCGACAAGATCGTGCCGGGCATGCTCATGGGGGCCGTGCGGTGCAACATCCCGACGATCTTCGTCAGCGGCGGGCCGATGGAGGCCGGCCGCACGCCCGACGGCCGCACCGTGGACCTGGTCGACGTGTTCGTCGGGGCGGCCGCCCGGCAGGACGGCAAGCTCTCGGCCGAGGCGCTCCTGGCCCTGGAAAAGGCCGGCTGCCCCACGTGCGGCTCCTGCTCCGGCATGTTCACGGCCAACAGCATGAACTGCCTCTGCGAGGCCCTCGGCATTGCGCTGCCCACCAACGGCACCCTGCTGGCCACCAGCGCCGACCGCAGGCGGCTGTTCCAACGGGCCGCCCAGCGGATCGTCCAGATGGTCCTGGACTTCGACAAGAAGGGCCCCCGCCACGGCCTCTTGCCCCGCGAGATCATCACCGCCGAGTCGATCGACAACTCGATGATCCTCGACATGGCCATGGGCGGCAGCACCAACACGGTGCTCCACATGCTGGCCGTGGCGAATGAGGCGGGCGTGGCCTACGACATGCAGCGGATCAACGCCCTGAGCCGCCGCACGCCCAACGTCTGCAAAGTGGCCCCCAGCAGCCGGTACCACGTCGAGGACGTCCACAACGCCGGCGGCGTACACACGATCCTGGGGAGCATCCGGCGGGGCTGCCCCGACCTCCTGCACGCGGAGTGCCCCACCGTCACCGGCCGGACGCTCGGCGAGAACGTCGCCGCCTACGACATCCGCGGCGAGGCGGTCGTCCAGGAGGCGCTGGAGTTGGCCGGCGTCGTCGCCGGGCGGCAGCGGACCACCCAGGGCATGTCCGTCGCAAGGAAGGCCGGATCGGTCCGCGAGCTTTCCGACGAGCAACTCGGCTTCGACCCGTACGATTGCATACGCGAGGTGGAAAATGCCTACAGTCGCGAGGGCGGCCTGGCGATCCTTTATGGGAACCTCGCGCCGAAGGGCGCGGTGGTGAAGGCGGCCGGCGTACGGCCCGAGATGCTCCGCCTCTCGGGCCCGGCCGTGATCTTCGAGAGCGAGACCGACGCCTACGCGGGGATCGTCAACGGCCGGGTAAAGGCGGGCGACGTCGTGGTGATCCGCTACGAGGGGCCACGCGGCGGCCCCGGCATGCAGGAAATGCTCGCCCCGACGACGGCCATCAAGGGCATGGGCCTGGACGACAAGGTGGCCCTGGTGACCGACGGCCGCTTCTCCGGCGGCACGGCGGGGGCCTGCATCGGCCACGTCAGTCCCGAGGCGGCCGCCGGCGGCCCCATCGCCCTCCTGGAGCCCGGCGACCTCATCGAGATCGACATCCCGGCCCACCGCCTGGCCGTCCGCCTGAGCGACGCCGAGTTGGCCGCCCGGGCCAAAGAGTGGCAGCCCCGCCCCCCGCGGTTCACCACCGGCTGTCTCGGCAAGTACGCCTCGATGGCCACCAGCGCCGACACCGGCGCGGTGCTGAAGTGGCAGTGAGGGATTGGGGATTGGGGATTGGGGATTGGGGATTGGGGATTGGGGATTGGGGATTGGAAAAAGCCCCGCGACTGCGTCGCGGGGGTCCGCGATAGTGGCGCGAATACGGAGAAAGTGGAATGAAGCATTCCATCCTTGAGCTTAGCGCGTGCGCAGTGGGCGCGGCCGCCGAAAACGGGGTTGTCTCCGTGCGTCTTGAAGATGGCCGGGAAATCCGCTTCCCGGGGTCGAAAGACCGGCGCTTGCGCGATGCCACGCCCAGACAACTGGGTAACATCGAGATCATCTGCAACGGTACTGGGCTCCATTGGCCCGACCTTGACGAAGATCTCTCGGTGCTAGGAATCCTCGAGGGGCGGTTGGGGGTGCCATGACCGCGCGGTAAGGATCTGACGCAAAGGCGCAAGGCCGCGAAGCCGCAAAGGAGTGTTAGGGATCAATCAGCCTCATTTCGCCAGCCGCGCCAGGGCCGACTTTGCTTCACGGCGCACGGCGTCGTCTTGATCGTCGAGCAAAGCTCTCACGGCTTCCTTGGCCTTCAATTCCTGCAATGTCGCACGAACCTTCTGATCTTGTTGGCCCAATGCTCCCAAGCACCTTACTGCACCGGCACGGACTGTGGGGGATGAATCACGGAGCAGCCCTATCAGGGCGGACGCCGTGTCCTGTGTGGCTTCGACGCCCATCTTTCGGATGAAGGATGCGGTGGCTACCAATAGCATTGATTCGTCCCTTTTCCTTTCCGTCGTCCCACCGCAAAGGATTTGCAGATTCGTCCGCAGCACCAACTCTGCGCGGCGCGTGATGTGCCAGAGCGAGACCGTCGCGTTGTGGCGAACGAACGGGTCTCTGTCCTCCATCGCTTTCGTCAATTCGGGCACGCCCTGTTCCGCCGCCTTACCCAGGCGATGGAAGTCGCCTGCTGCGCTCTGTCGAACATCGCGGTCCCCATGCCGAAGGGCCTTCACCAGCACGGGAAATGCCTCCTCGGGCAGTCTTTCGAAAACCCCGGTGTAATTTGCGGCCGTCTGACGGACTTCCTGGTTGTCGTCCAGCAGAGCACGGATAACTTCTATCGGGCATAACTTCTTCTTCGCTCGAAAGGCATTTAGACCGACAGCACGAACCGCGGCCATCCGCACTGAGGGGTTCCGGTCCTTGAGCAGGTCCGAGAAAACCGGGTCACCTGGATTCGATCTGCTAAGGCGACTGGCCGCCGCGCCACGAACCGATTCCGGGAAACCGCGCCCGAGCAGAGTAGCCATGTCGTGGAACTGCTCGTCCAGCGATTGGAGATCGACGATATCCGCGGGGCCGTCGGCCTTGAGGATCGGCGGCAGGGAAACGGCGAGGCAGGCGCAGCAGATTGAAATGAGGCTTCTCTGTACCACCGCGGGATTTCTCCGTGAGGACAGTTCGCGTTAAACGCCGACCAGCAGGGACTCAGCTTTTCCGGCGGATGACACGGACCAGATCGCGGCGCATCCGGGCGTCAACGACCGGTTCTCCCTTCATTTCCCAGGCATCCAGGGCCAATTGCCACATCATGGCGATCCGCTGTTCGGGCGTGGTGTTTTCCAGGTCCCGCTCGGTGCCCTGTTCACAGAGTTTCGCCCTGCGAATCGCGCGATCGCCGTCAGCCATGATGCTCACCCCCCCATCATCCTACCCCGCAAAGCCCCGCGGAACAACTCCGCGAATTGCCGGCGCCTCCGCGTTGGAGGAGCATTGGCCCAGTTGCAAGTCACATCCGTTCTCCCCTTTGTGTCTTTGCGCCTTGGCGTCTTTGCGTGAAGTGCTCCCTATCCTGAACCGGTGCCCTTGCAAACGGCCTGTCGTGCGGGCAATGCGGTAACTGGGAAGGATATCACGCCAAGCCGCCAAGGCGCAAAGACGCAGGCGAGTTGCGCAAATCTCCTCAAAGCATTTAATAACAACAGGTTACGTCGCCACAGCAAGAACCGCGCCGCTTGCCGCGTTAGAATTCGGTTTGCCGCAAACCCCAATCTAACACTACCTTAGAACGAACTTTCCAAAGCGTCATTGACGCGCCGAAAGAAACCAGTACACTTGGCCTCTTGCCCGTATATTGTGGTCCCTTGCTGTGCAAGATACAATATATGGGGGGAAGATGCCTATTCGCGGACACATTCGTGTACTTGTGTATAGACCATGAATGGGTAAGGATGCAACAGACCCTCGAAGAAGGAGAAAGCCAGTCATGGATTCCGTAGAAAGTAAGCCCGCCGGGACCTCCGTAGCCACCGCCGATCATCAGACCGCAGGGCCGAAAAATGGCGCCCACGGTCTGGTGGTAGAGCCGGTGTTCTGCCCGCCGGACGTGGCGAACCCGTTTGATACCGTCCAATGGGAGACCCGCACGGCCGCCATCAAGGGGGAGAACGGCGAGGTCGTTTTCGAGCAGAAGGACTGCGAGATCCCCGTCTTCTGGACCCAACTGGCCACCAACGTCGTGGTCAACAAGTATTTTTACGGCGAGAACGGGACGCCCGAGCGGGAGAAGAGCGTTCGGCAATTGGTCCATCGCGTCTGCCACACGATCGCCGACTGGGGGCTCGCCGACGGCTATTTCGCCGGCCCCGAGGACTCGCGGAACTTCTACCGCGAGCTGACGTGGCTGTGCGTCCACCAGCACATCTCGTTCAACTCGCCGGTCTGGTTCAACGTCGGGCTGTACCACGAGTACGGCATCAAGGGGGCGGCGTGCAACTGGCACTACGACGTCCAGCGGCGGGAGGTCGTCCAGCCGGAGAACCCCTACGAGTACCCCCAGGCCTCGGCGTGCTTCATCCAGAGCGTCGAGGACAACATGGAGGACATCATGGAGCTGGCCCGCAGCGAGGCCATGCTCTTCAAGTTCGGCTCGGGGACGGGGACGGACCTCTCGACGCTGCGGTCGCACACGGAGAAGCTTTCCGGGGGCGGGAGGCCGTCGGGCCCGCTGTCGTTCATGCGGGTCTACGACCAGATTGCGGCGGTGGTCAAGAGCGGGGGCAAGACCCGCCGGGCCGCCAAGATGCAGTCGCTGAAGATCTGGCATCCGGACATCATGGAGTTCATCGAGTGCAAGAACCGGGAGGAGAAGAAGGCCCGGCTCCTGGTCCAGGAGGGCTACGATCCCATCGAGGCCTACGATTCGATCCTCTTCCAGAATGCCAATCTGTCGGTCCGGGTAACCGACGAGTTCATGGAGGCGGTGGTGGCGGACCAGACGTGGAAGACGCACTGGGTGACGGAGCCGAGCCGCGAGGGGCCAAGCTGCCCGGCCCGCGAAATGTTCACCCGGATGGCCCAGGCGGCCTGGGCCTGCGGCGACCCCGGCGTGCAGTACGACACCACGATCAACCGTTGGCACACCTGCCCGCGATCCGGCCGGATCAACGCCTCGAATCCCTGTTCCGAGTACATGTTCCTGGACGACTCGGCCTGCAACCTGGCGAGCATCAACCTGATGAAGTTCCGCCGTGGGGACGGCACGTTCGACGTGGGGCGTTTTCGGGCCACCTGCCGGCTGGTCTTCATCGCCCAGGAGATCCTGGTCGATCACGCCAGCTACCCGACGGCGCAGATCGCTGCCCAGAGCCACCGGTACCGGCCGATCGGGCTGGGGTACTCGAACCTCGGCAGCCTGATCATGGCCAGCGGCCTGGCGTACGACTCGGACGAGGCGCGGGGGCTCTGCGGGGCCATCACCGCGGTGTTGCACGCCGCGGCCTGCCGCACCAGCTCCGAGCTGGCCGCCGCCGTCGGGACCTTCGATGCCTACGAAGAGAACCGCGAGCCCATGCTCCACGTCATGGAAATGCACTGGGAGAAGGCCGAAGAGCTCAAGACCGCCCCGAAGTATCTCCAGGAGGCTGCCCGCGAGCTCTGGGACGAAGTGCTCGTCCACGGCCGGCGCCACGGGTTCCGCAACGCCCAGGCCACCGTGTTGGCCCCCACCGGCACCATCAGCTTTATGATGGATTGCGATACGACGGGCATCGAGCCGGACATTGCGCTGGTGAAGTACAAGCAGTTGGCCGGCGGCGGCGAGCTGAAGCTCATCAACCAGACAGTGCCGCTGGCGCTGCGGACCCTGGGCTACACGGCCCAGCAGGTCGACGCCGTCGTGGCCTACATCGACCAGCACGACACGATCGAAGGGGCGCCGGAATTGAAGGCGGAGCACCTGCCGGTCTTCGACTGCGCGTTCCAGCCCGCCAAGGGCACCCGCTCGATCCCCTGGAAGGCCCACATCCGCATGATGGCCGCCGCGCAGCCGTTCATCTCCGGGGCGATCTCCAAGACGATCAACATGCCCAAGAACAGCACGCCCGAGGACGTCGCCGACGCCTACATGGAGGGCTGGCGGCTGGGGTTGAAGGCCCTGGCGATCTACCGCGACGGCTCGAAGGAAGTCCAGCCGGTCTTGACCAAGAAGAACGGGAAGGCGGCGGAGAAGGTGCTCTCGGCCCCGCGCCGCGAACGCCTGCCCGATACCCGCCAGTCCATCACCCACAAGTTCAGTATATCGGGGCACGAGGGCTACATCACCGTGGGGCTCTATCCCGACGGCCGGCCCGGCGAGCTCTTTATCACCATGGCGAAGGAGGGGAGCACGATCGGCGGCCTGATGGACTGCTTCGGCACGGCCGTCTCGATGAGCCTCCAGTACGGCGTGCCGCTGGAGGTCTACGTCAACAAGTTCTCCCACACCCGCTTCGAGCCCTGGGGCAACACCAAGAACCCTGACATCCGGATCGCCAAGAGCATCGTGGACTACATCTTCCGCTGGCTGGGCAACACATTCCTGCCGGGCTATCGGGAGATGAACCGCGGGGGACCGCTCTCTCCGGCGGACACGGCCTCCGGCGGACTCCCGGCGGTCGGCGGCGAGATCGAGACCCCGCC
>JBEKCP010000006.1:0-31903 GCA_050014815.1 Thermoguttaceae bacterium
ACTCGGCGGGCAAGCCCGCCCGCTAAACGAACTCGAACGACACCGATATCGATTTCCGCAGGTTCTCACACCGTTTCCAGCAGCACCTTCATGCCGTAAATGTCCTCGAACAGGTCGGCCTTGGCGGCCATCGCCTGCTCCTCCAACAACAGGTCGCTCGTGCCCGATACGCAGATGATGAAGTCGTCGCCTCGGCGTTCGAAGTGGACCTGGCGGGCATGGCGGATGCGGCCGCGCGCCAGGGCGTCGGCCACCCGCAACAGCGCGGCCAACTTGTTGACCGTTACCCGGGTCTCGCGCGCCAGCGACATGTATTCCGGGTGCGAAGGTTTCGGCCCGCTCCGCCGATGATACCGCGCGACGTGGGCCGCCAACAGGGTCTCCTCGCGGTTGAGCCCGAAGATCTCCGAGTTGGCGATCAAGTAATAGCTGTGCTTGTGATGGCTGCGGTTGCTGACGAATCCGCCGATCTCGTGCAGCAGGCCCGCCACCTCGAGCACGAGCCGGTGCCGCGGGCCCAGGCCGTGCTCGGCCGAGAGCTCGTCAAAGAGCGCCACGGCCAGTTCGGCGACCGGCCGGGAATGCTCCACGTCGGCGCGGTACTTCTGGGCGATGGCCATCGCCGAGTGGATCACCCCTTCCAGGATCGAGCGGTCCTCCTGGCCGGTGACCGCCCGGGCCAACTCCAGCAGCAGCCCGTCGCGCATCGAGACGTGCGAGACGATCATCTGCGAAGCGCGGGTCAGCCGGAGCAGGTTCTGGTAGACCAGCAGCGCCGGGTTGAGCGTCTCGGCTTCGGCGAAGGGGATTCCGAATCGCTTCGACAGCTCCTCGGGCGCGAACCGCTTGCAGCGGTCGACCAGCTTGTCGAAGGCGGCCGGCTCGACGACCACCAGGTCTTCCGAGCCGGTCGGCTTGCCGATCTGCCGGGCGGCGAACCGGGCGTCGCCCCCGACCGCGATGAACGACCGCACCTCGCCCAGCGGCAACGATCGCTCCATCGCCGCCAGGACGTTGGCGATGTGGTAGCGGAGCATCTCGGCGGTTCGCTCGGGCGATTCCCCGCTGGTGGAGAACATCTCCCCGAGCCGGATGGAGCCCAGCCGCAGGGCCTGCGACGTGACGATCTCGCCGCCGGCCAATCGGGTCAGGAGGGTGCTGCCGCCGCCGACGTCGGCTACCAGGGCCTCGCCCTGGTTCACGCCCAGTGCGTCGCCCAGCGCCTGCCGCACGGCGGAGACGGTCAGGCGGCTTTCCTCGGGGGTGCCGATCACCTCCAGTTTCAGGCCGGTGGCGAGAAAGACGCGGTCGAGAAAGGTGTCGCCGTTGCTGGCCTCGCGGACGGCGCTGGTGGCCACGGCCCGAACCCGCTCGACCTGGTAGAGCTTCAAGAGTTCCTGGTAGTCGCGCAAGACGGCCAGGGCGGCCCGCATGCTGGCGGCACCGAGCCGGCCGCGGCGGAAGGCATCCTGCCCGAGCCGAACCGCACGCTGAAGCTGCTCCAGCACCTCGATCCGCCCGTCGGGAAGGACCTCGGCGATGACCATTCGCATCGCGTTGGCCCCCACGTCGATGGCGGCCACCGTCTTGGCCGACTCGCCGGAGGGGATACCTGGTTCGTGAGACTGCATGGCTTGATCGCTTCCGCCGGTCATTGTAGCAAAGGACCGTCGCCACGCCAGCCCGAATTATTGCGTCCCGATCACCAATCCGGCTTGAGCACGTTTAGCGGGCGGGCTTGCCCGCCGGGTATCGGCTGACGGACGATTAACTCGGCGGGCAAGCCCGCCCGCTAAACTGCGGAAGGCCCGGCGTCCGCGGCCCACCGGACCGCGTTGGCCATGAGGCGAAGGAAGTCGGGCTGCCGTAGATCGTCGGGGCTGCCCAGCAGGCTGTAGAAAACGGGGCGCCCCCGCGGGCGCCAGGCCCACGCCAACGGCTTCACCAGTCCGCCGCCGAAGCCCCAGAGGAGGATTTCCGCCGCTCGGGCAACCCGAACCGGGCCCCGCGGATCGCCGCGGGCTACAAAAGGCTCGACGCCGGCCAGGACGGGATGCTCCCACGCCTGCTCGGCCGGCTCGACCTCCAGCGGCATCGGATTCCGGCCCGAGCCTTCGTCCCGCCCGCCAAGCACGGCCTCGGCAAACGTCGGCCAATCCGGCACCGCCCGGTCGGCCGAGCCCATGGCCACCAGGGCGCCACCCTGCCGGCAGTACGCTTCCAGTCCCAGCCGCCGGGCGTGCCGCAACTCCGGCTCGCCCAACAGCACCAGGCAGTCCGTGAAAAAGGGGTCAGAACTATTTATCGCATAAACAGTTCTGACACCTTTTTCGCGGAGGTGGTCGAAAAGAATGGCGGCAGACTGGTCCCATCCTTCTTCAGCAGAGCCGACAAGGAAGCCGACTCGCGCTGGCCGGGATCGCTGCCAGCCCTCGGCCGCGGCGGGCGCCTCCAAAGGGCCGCCCGATGCGGGCGAGATGCCGATCCGCCCATGGGCCGGATGAACGAAGAGGCGGCGACCGTCTAGTGGAGTTGCCATACGGGCGATTATCCGCCTTAGCCCCACGGCTGTCGATAGGCATCCGCCCCTTGGCGGCCCGTATCGACCGATTCTGATTCCACCTGTGACGAATAGGAGGAAGAAGAGGGCGGAAGGCCGAGGGCAATGCGAAGCCGCGACCATGCTACGCATGGTGCCCGGCAAACCCCGCGACGCAGTCGCGGGGCTTTCCCAATCTCCAATCCCTAATCCCTAGCCCCTCTCCTCCGCCTGCGGCGAAGTGCCAACGCCGCGCCAACGCAGATGCCTGCCGCCAAGAGGACGAGCGTCGAGGGCTCGGGGGTCGCCGTGATGTGTACGCCAGGAGTCGCCACGGCGGCGGAGACCATGGGCTGGACCATGCTCGTCAGGGCAAGATTCCCCAACGGCGGATCGGGCACGAAGTCCAAGTAGAGCGAATTGCCGCTCTCGGAGACGCCAAAGTGGCCGCCGGCCAGCGGGACCGAGCCCGGCGGGTCCACTACGAATTCCGCTGGATCAAACCCGCTGATCCCGCCCGTGACGGCGGCAATCAACCAACCATGGGGGCTCGTGTTGTCGAAATGGCCGGCTGGCCCCTGCAGGTCGATCGTGTACGAGCCGCCGGCCGTTCCGGCAAGCGAGAGCCCTCCGGTAATGTTCCACTGGTCCCACCCGCTGCCGGCCGCGCCGGCGGCGTCGCTGAGGTCGAGTTCGTATCGGCCGCCGCCGTTCCAGGTCGTTGCGCCGGTCGTCACCGTGCCGACGCCGTTGCCGGGCGAGAAGCGGCCGCCGCTCAGGAGGCTCACCGCGCCGTAGAGGCCCGTTCCCTGGGCCAACGCCCCGGAGCCGATCGTCGTCGTGCCCGCGATCGTGCCGTCGTTCTCCAGCACGCCCCCCTGGACGCTCATCGCCGAAGGCCCCATCGAGCCAACCACGACCAGCCGGCCGGCAGCGATCTGGACCACGGTGCCCGCGACCAGGCTGTTGGCCGGGGCGCCCAGCGAGAGGGTGCCCGCGCCGCCCTTGGTGATCGTCCGGGCAGCGCCGCCGCCACCAAGCGCGCCGAGGACGAGCGTGCCCGTGCCCGTGCCGTTGTTGGCCACGTTGAAGGTTGGGTTGCCGTCGAGGTTTACGCCGCCCAGGGTCAGCGTGTAGGGCTGGTTGGCGCCGGTGCTTCCGCCGGTCACCTGCAGGGTGTGGCTCTGCGTGCTCGTCAGGTTGCCCATCGTCGCGCGGTTGCAGCCGGTCACGTCGATGGTCGAGTCGGCGGTGAGCCGGAGGTTGTTGTTCATTGCCAACCCGGCATACGCCTTGTTCCAATCGGCGGAGGCGGACTTGCTGCCGATGCTGGCGGGATTGCCGGCCAGTCTCAGGACGCCGCCGGAGAGGGTCACGTCGCCTCTGCCCAGTGCCGCGTTGTTGCTGATCGAGAGCGTGCCGCTTGCGACGGTGGTGCCGCCGGCGTAGTTGCTGGCGCCGCTCAGCGCGAGCGTGCCGAGCCCGGCCTTGACGAGTCCGTACGATCCGCTGATGCTGCCGTCGACGGTCAATACTCCGCTGTTCACAGTGACCTGCCGGCACCTTGTGCCCGCCAGGGTCACAGACCCACTGCCGAGGTCCAGGTTCTGCGTGCCGGTGAAGCTGAAATCGCTGTTCCAGGTCTGGGCGTTGTTGGTCGCCAGCGTGATCGGGCCGGGGCTGGTGTTATCGAGCGTGCCGCCGTTGATGACGAGCCTGCCGAAGCCCAGCGCCGCGGGGCCGTTGATGGCCAGCGTGCCGGCCAGGAGCGTCGTGCCGCCGGTGTACTGGCTGCCGCCGCCATACGGGTTTCCGCCGCCATACTGGTTGCCGCCGCCATACGGGTTTCCGCCGATGAGGACAAGCGTTCCGGGCCCGGCCTTGGTGAGGCCGCTATTCCCGCTGATCACCCCGCCGACCGTGAGCACGCCGCCTTGGACGGTCACCCGCCGGTCGGCCGCAAGGATCACCGCTCCCGTACCGAGATTCAGGTTCTGCGTGCCGACGAAGCAGAAGTCGGCGTTCCAGTTTTGGAAATTGTTGGTTGAAACGACGACGGGGCCGGGGCTCGTGTTATCGAGCGTGCCGCCGTTGATGACGAACCTGCCGAAGCCCAGCGACGCGGCACTGTTGACCGCCAGCGTCCCGGCTGCCAGCGTCGTGCCGCCGGTATAGGTGTTCTGGCCGCTGAGGGCCAGCGTCCCGGCCCCGGCCTTGACGAGCCCGCCAGGGCCGGTCAGGGCGCCCGCGTAACTGCCGGGGGCGGCTTGGTTGTCCGTCAGGACCGCCGTACTGGTGTTGAGGTTGATCGCGGCCGTGTTGCTGCCGCTTGCCGGCGTGGCGATGGTGCCGCTAAGGCCGCCGACCGTCTGGGCGGAGTTGAGGGTCACGAGGACCGCCGTGCCGGGGCCGGTGTTGGGGTTGTTGACCGCAAGCGCCCCGCTCGCGGCCCCCAGATTCGAGCCGGCCGACACCGTCAGGGCGCCGCCATTGACGGTGGTGCCGCCGGAGTACGTGTTGTTGCCGCCGAGGGTCATGGCGCCGGCGCCGGCCTTGCGCAGGCCGAAGGCGCCGCCGATGGCGCCGCCCACCGTGAGCGTGCCGCGGCTGACGGTCACCTGCCGGCTGCCGCCGGAGCCGGCCAGGGTTACGGCCCCGGTGTTCCCTGCACCCTGCGCCCCCCAGACACCGTGCCCGCCGCCGAAGAATACGGCCCCCGGGCCAAGGGACAAATCGTTCGTGCCGAGGAAGCTGAAGTCGCCGTTCCAGGTCTCGACGTTGTTCGACAGGGTGATCGGGCCGGTGCCCACGTTGTCGATGGCGCCGCCGCTGATGACCAACGGGCCGGCGCCCAGCGACGCGCCATTCTCGATGGCCAGCGTTCCGGCCAGGAGCGTCGTGCCGCCGGTATACGTGTCGGCAACAGCCAGCACCAAGGCCCCGGGGCCGGCCTTCGCGAGGCCGCAGGCCCCGCCGATCACCCCGCCGACCGTCAGCGTGCCGCCCTGGACGGTTACCTGCCGGCGGCTGCCGGCGCCGGCAAGGGTCACCGCTCCCGTGCCCAGGCCCAGATTCCGCGTGCCGACGAAAGTGAAGTCGCCGTTCCACGTCTGGAGATTGTTGGTCGAGAGGGTGAGCGGGCCGGCGCTGGTATTATCCAGCATCCCGCCGCTCAGGGTGAGCGGGCCGGTGCCAATGGCCGCGGCATTGTTGATCCCGAGCGTTCCGACGACAAGGGTCGTGCCGCCGCTGTAGGTGTCGCCGCCGCGGAGTGCCAGCAGGCCGGACCCGGCCTTCACCAGTCCGCCGCAGCCCGCCAGAGTGCCGGCATAGCCGGTCGAACCGCCCTGGCCGACCGTCAGGATCGTGGTTTTGCCCGTCAGGTTGATCGTGGCCGTGTTGGCGCCGCTGGAGGGCGTGGCGATCGTGCCGCTGAGGCTGCCGACGGTCTGGGCCGAGTTGAGATTGACGACCACGGCCGTGCCCGCTGACGTGTTGGGGTTATTGACCGCGAGGGCCCCGCCGGCGGCCCCGAGCTTCGCGGCGCAGAGGACCGTGAGCACGCCGCCGTTGACGGTGATGCCGCCGCTGTAGGTGTTGCTGCCGCCCAGCAGGAGCGTCCCGCCGCCGGCCTTGACGACGGCCTTCGAGCCGTCGATCGCGCCCCGGAGGGCCAGGCTGCCGCCCGGGGCCACGTTGATCGCCGCGTCGCTGTTCAAGTGGATGGGCACGGAGATCGTCTGGCTGCCGGCGGCGACCGTCACGTCGGCGGCGGTGACGTCGTTGTCCAGGATCAACGTCCCGCCGCTGCCGCTGGCGACCGTGTAGCTGCCGGCGCGGGCCGTAGTGCCCAGTGCCAGGCTGCCGAGCGTCCGGCTCCCGTCCAGCGTGATCGTGGCGTTGGAGCCGGCGGCGAGGTTTGCAATGACCGCCGTGTCGTACTTCAACTGCGGCACCGTCCCGCCGAGCCAATTCGCCGGAGCGCCCCAGCTTCCGCCGGCGGGTGCAATCCAGGTCGACTGCACCACGTAGAGGCTGCCGGTCAGATTGAGCGTGATCGGGCTCAGCGCGGCGGTGCCCAGCCCGGCCGAGGTGCCGTCGCTCACCGGCAGGAGCACGAGGGGTTGGTTGAAGCTGCCGACGCCCGCGTTGGTGTTGAGGCTCACCTGGATGCCGCCGCGGCTGGCGCCAGGCGTTACGCCGCCGAAGCTGCCCGTTCCGGCCAGTGCGAACCGCGAGGTCACGCCGCTGGTGTCGAAGCTGCCGCCGAGAACGTCCTGATAGACGGGGTCCAGTATGCTATTGAGGACGGCCAGGTTGGCCGGCGAAAGCGGACTGCCGCGGTGCACCGAGCCGAAGTTGAGCGTGTAGCTCGTGCCGCTGCCGCTGAGGGCGCCGCTGCCTGTGGTCAGCCGCCACTGCGGCTGGGCGTACTGGTAGACTGTCGCCGAGTAGTTCATGGCCGACGCTTGCACCGTCTCGCCCGCCAGACCCTCGCCCAACGGCAGGATCGCGACCGAGCCGGATTGCAGCCCGGCCGAAGCGAACGCCGCCGACACGCCGCGCGTGGTGCTGTTCACCGCGTCGTTGCCGCCTCCGAAGGCGTATGCGGCGCCGGCCGCCACCGTGACCGGCCCGCTGGTGAACGGCCCGGCGGGCAACGTCACGCGGGTCCATTGATCGTCCTGGTTCGTCACGGAAGAGATCGTGGTCGCCAGCGACAGCGTCTGGCCCACGTGGGCGGCAAACACGAGCGGCGTTGCTGAAAGCCGCCGGTTGTCGACGACCGTTGCCGAGACGCTGAAGACTGCGCCGCCGGGCACGGCAGTCCAACCGAGGATGCTCTGGTCGTCGCTGAGCCCGATGGGGTACGACTGGCTGTAACTGCCGGTCGTGCCGGTGTCCACGGCGGGGGCGGAGAGGGTCCGGCTGACGCCCGGCCCTATCAGTCCCGAGCCGGAATCGGTCAGGCCGCCCAAGCCGGTGATCTGCAGCCCGGCCCGGGTGTTCGGCGCCGGATTGGCCGCGTTGCCCAGCACCGTCGTTGGAGTGGCGAGCAGAGTCCCCCTCATCACGCGGCCGAAGGCCACGGACGCCGGAGTGAGGCTTGCCGCCGCATGGTCGAGGACGTTTCCCGTCACGGTCACCGTCATGGCGCCCAGGTTGCTGCCGGCGCCGCTGAGGTCCGAGTCATCGGCGTAGACGAGCCCGAACGACTCGCTGACGGCGCCCACCCCGCGACCTGCCGCCAAGGCGGCCGAAATCGTATCGCTGCCGCCGGGCACGATGCCCTGGACGTTATTGATCGACACGCTGTTCTGTGACGTCGAGCCGGTGGTCTTCAGGTTGACGCGGAAGCCCGGGGCGTTGGCGATCGTCGCCGTCGAGAGGCCCGCCACCGAGCCGGTGTAGCCGACGATCACGCTGGGCAGGGCGATGTTCGTCCCGGTGGCCGAGCCGCCGGCGTGGTCGTAGACGTTGACGGTGGCGGTGATCGGCGAGCCGAAATCCTCGGTTGCCGCGCCGCCGAGCGTGGCGTTGGCGGCCGAGTCCACCGCCGGCGTAATCGTATAGGTGCCGGGGACTGAATGGGTGAACGTATAGCCGCTGCTGCTGCCCGCGACGCTTTGCGCCAGGGTGCCGCTGTAGGCGGTGCCCGCCGTGATGGTTCCACCCGACGCGGCAGGACGCACGTTCGCGACGGCCAGATCGTCCGCCGCCAGGGTGCCGGTGTTCTGGATCGAGGCCGTGACGGTCGTGGACCCGCCGACGATGATGTCGGCCCCGCGGGACGCGGTGCGGGTGTAGGTCGTCGTCAAGGTGACGGCCGGCGAACCGTTCCATGCCAGCCCGTAGGGTTCCGTCTGCGGCGTGCCGTACATCTGCCCGGTATAGCCCACGCGGATGGCGTACTGGCCGTCGTTGGGCACGAGAAAGTGAAGCTCTTGGACGGTGTTGTACAGGCTGTTGGAGACGGCATACTCCTTCGTGAAAGCCGAATTCCAGACCTCCAGATCGAGATTGGCCATGCCGTCGTTGGAGACGACCAGGTTGTTGCCGCCGCCGAGGGTTGGCGCGGCGCAATTGCGGAACCAGTCGAGCGTCACGTCCAAATAAGTTCCGCCGCGCAAGCTCCCTTGGATCCTGTAACTGTTGTTCCCGCCGATCGTCAAGGTCGCGTAATCCCAGCCCAGCGGGCTGACCGTCCCGCCGGCCCCGCCCGGAACGCCCGTCGTGCCGGAGAGGTACTGGTCGTAGGCGGTATTGAGGTTGAGCTGGCCGGCCCCCTGGGCCCAATCGAGCGCCTGCGTGGTGACGGTCACGCCGGAAGCATTCACGTACTGGCCGTTGTTCCAGCCCGGCAGCTTGGTCGCCGAGTTCATGAGCACGGCCTTGACCACCCGCGCATCGCGGGATGTGCTGTCCAGGCCGTAGAGGTAGCTGGCGCTGTGCAGGAGGGCCACGGCGCCGGCGACCATCGGGGCGGAAAAACTCGTGCCCGCCGCGCCCACCGCGTAGTAGTTCCCCGCGCCGCCGGTCGGGTCGGACGTGGCGAACTGGTTGCCGCCGGTCAGTCCGCCGTAGTACGCCAGGGCCAACGACGTGCCGGGCGCCACGATGTCCACCGGGGCGCGGACGCCGGGGACCAGGCCGTGCACCGGATCGTAATAGTCTTGCGGGCCGGTACTGCTGAAGCTGGCGACGGAGCTGAAGTTGGTGAGCGAGCCGTCGCCGGTCGCCCCCACGGAAATCCCGTTGTAGCCGGATGCCGGCCCGCCCACCCCGTTCGCCGTTCCCGAGTTGCCCGCCGCCGCGACAAACGACGTTTGGGGATTGGCCCGGGCGAACCCGTCCAGGGCCAACGTGTACGTGTCGGTTCCCGTGGGGTCGGTCTCTCCCCAACTGCTGTTGATCACGTCGTTCGGACCGGTAAACGAGAAGGTGATCCCGCCGCTGCTGAAGCTGTGCGACAGGGAGGTGGTGAAGAAGTGGTTGTAAGCCTCGTAGAAGGTCTGGTCGCTGATGTTGAAGGAGCCGGAATAAGTGTCCGGAGGCGTGGGGGGATTCCAACTCGTGGCCATGGCGCCGGAGTAGAGTTGCGCCATGGGCGCAATGCCCATCTGGTAGTAGTAGTAGGAGCCGCTGATCGGCGGTCCCAGGCCGGCGATGGTCATGCCGACCATCGTGGCGTGCAGATCGGTCATGGTCGAGACGTTGTTTGAGAACGCGCCGGGCGCAATGTAATAATTGGAGCTGCTGACGCCGGTCAGGGTTTCGTGCCCGTTCCAAACGAGACCGGCCTCGACGTTGGCGACCGTGGCGAACTGGCCCCAGATCCCGGCATTGAGGAAGCGGTCGGCCCCAATCAGCGTATTGATGGTTACGCCGACGTTGCTGCCGTCCCAGGTCACGATGTTGCTGGTGGCCCGGGTATTGAACCCCGGGCTGACCGGATAGTAGCCGAGGCCGGTGGTCTGCGCCTCCGCGCGGCCGGTCGCCCAGGCGACGATCAACAACGCCGCCAAGCACGCTGATCGCCACCTTGCCAGGTTCCGCAGTATCATGAGCAGGTTCCCAAGCACCGGCACGGCGGCCGCTATGGAATTTCAGAGATGCGCCGTCGGGGCTGCCCGAGGTGCCCTTGCCGCCGAGACATGGACTTAACCACGCTCGACACGCACGGGAAGAGGAGCAAGCGCAATCTCCATATTAAGCCGAATGCGGGCATAACTCAAGGAAATTGCCCAACGAGGTTGCCGGCCATGGCCCCACTAGGAGGGGTTTTTCTTGGGAAAACCCGCATTGGCCTTTCGCCGGGGGTGGCGGTATACTTGAATGGCACAAGGGCGTACGCAATGTTGCGCAGTGGACTGAACTTACTGTTGGCCGCCGGGATGCTCGTCGCGAGCATTCCGCACGCGCTGTGTCCCTGCGACCATAGGTCGCCCGACCACGGGTCCGCACGGCAAGAAGCGGCATGTCAGTTTGCGGCAATGACGCCCGAGTCTGCCCCTGTTTGCCCGCATTGCCGGCACTGCCGGGGACCCGCGCCGCCGCAGTCGGTTCCGTTGCGGGGGCCGCTGGGGCCGTGTACCTGCGGGGCGTGCGAAGTCATCCCGAGCGTTCCGCCGTCGTCGGCCGTCGCCGTGCCGCCGCCGGAAGGCTGCCATTACGCCATGGCCCTTGAGGCTGTGCCCGGCATGCCGGCGATCTCCGCCGGGCCGGAGGAGGGCTGGGCCACAGGCCCGCCGGATTTGCGATCCAGTGCGGGACGGGCCATCCCCATTTTCTTGGGGCATCTTCTGCTCTGATTCTCTCCAGAGCCCGTTTAGCGGGCGGGCTTGCCCGCCGAGCGAACCGTGGGCCGACCGGCACGCGGCCGGCAGGGCACCATGCGGAGCATGGTCGCCCGCTAAACGAATTCACACCTGAACAAACCACTGTACTTGGTGCGCAAAACGCGCATAAGGAGATCGGTTATGCACGAGTCTGATAGAGATGAGTCCGAGTCTTTAACGGCGTGGCAGAAGCTGAAGTGGATCATCCGGGCGACCGAGATCCGGATGCGGTTCGTGGCCGTGTTGGTGGCGGTGGGCCTGTTCATCGGCTATTGGGACACGGTCAAGAACTACTGGGACCGATGGACGCGGCCGGCGACGGCGAGCGTGGGCGAGCTCCCGCCGGACAAGGAGTTCTACTGCCCGATGCACCCCAAAGTCGTCCGGACCAGCCTCGATCCGGACGGCTCGGTTCCCAAGTGTCCGATCTGCGGGATGCCGCTCTCCGAGCGGACCAAGGGCCAGTCCGAGCCGCTGCCGGAAGGGGTTGCGGCCCGGGTGCAATTGTCGCCGGAGCGGATCCAATTGGCCGGCATCCAGACCGTGGTGGTCGGGCGGCGGCCGCTGGGCCGCGAGGTCGCCACGGTTGGGACGGTGACAGTGGACGAGAGCCGGCTTTCCCGGGTGGTCAGCCGGGTGAACGGGTACATCGAGAAGCTTTACGTGGACAAGACGTTCGCCAAGGTCGCCAAGGGGGACCCGCTGGCGGCCGTCTACAGCCCCGATCTCTACAGCACGGCCCAGGAGATGCTCCTTTCAAGCCGCGGCACCGTGGCCAAGGACCTGGCCGCCAGCGCCGGGCGGAGGTTGCGACTCTGGGGAGTGAGCGATGAGGAGATCGGCGAGATCCTGGCCAAGGGCGAGGCGTCGCCGCGGCTGATGATCCGCTCGCCGCAGCAGGGAGACGTCCTCCGCAAGAACGTCGAGGTCGGCGCCCGGGTCGAGGAGGGCATGACGCTCTTGGAGATTGCCGACCTCTCCGAGGTGTGGATCGAGGCCGACGTTTACGAAAAAGACATCTCGCTGGTGAAAGAAGGGCAGGCGATCGAGGCCACGGTCGAGCCCCTGCCCGACCGGGTCATCACCGGCAAGGTGGCGGCGGTCTATCCGCAGTTGGACGCGGCCACCCGGACCACCCGCGTCCGGTTCCAGGTACACAACCCGGACGGGCAGTTGCGCCCCGGGATGTTTGCCACGGTGCGGATCAAGGAGAACGTCGAAGAGCGGCTCGCCGTGCCCGAACAGTCGGTGATCGACACCGGCGCGAAGCAGGTCGTGTACGTGGAGCGGCGGCCGGGCGTGTTCGACGGCGTCGAAGTGTCGCTGGGCCCGCGGAGCGGCGAGTTCTATCCGGTCGTCAGAGGGCTTCAGGCAGGGGACCGGGTGGCCGCGGCGGGGGCCTTCCTGATCGACGCCGAGACCCGGCTCAATCCGGCGGCGGCCGCGACGTACTTCGGCGCCAGCGGCGGGCCGCAGGGCGGGCATGCCGGGACAAACGGCGGGACACACGGCGGGCAAGCCCGCCCGCTAGAGAAGTTCCCCGCCGGCGCGCTGGAGAATATCAATAAACTGCCGGAGGCGGACCGGCCGCTGGCCAGGGCGCAACACTCCTGCCCCATCACCGGCGCGGTGCTGGGCACGATGGGCGTGCCGGTGAAGATCCAGATCAAGGGCCACCCGGTGTTCCTCTGCTGCGCCGGGTGCGTCGACGAGGCGCGGAGCAAGCCGGACGAGACCCTCAAGAAGGTCGAGGATATCAAACGCCATGATTGAATCGATCATTGAATTCTCGATCCGCAACCGTTTCCTGGTCATCATCGGCGCGGTCGTGCTGGTGGCCGGGGGCATCTACGCCGTCGTCAACACGCCGGTCGACGCCATTCCCGACCTGTCGGAGAACCAGGTCATCGTGTTCACCGACTGGATGGGCCGCAGCCCGCGGGAAATCGAGGACCAGATCACCTATCCGCTGTCGGTGAACCTGCAGGGGTTGGCGGGCGTGCGGTCGGTGCGGAGTTCCAGCGAGTTCAACTTCTCGATGATCAACATCATCTTCGAGGACAACGTGGACTTCTACTTCGCCCGGCAGCGGGTGCTGGAACGGCTGACGCTGGCCAACACGTTCCTGCCGCCGGGGGTGGTGCCCTACCTGGCCCCCGACGCGACCGCGCTGGGCCAGATCTTCTGGTACACGGTCGAGGGCGAGGGGCAGGATCCTGGGCGGCTCCGGGCCGTTCAGGACTGGTACGTCCGCTACCAGCTCAACTCGGTGCCCGGCGTGGCCCAGGTCGCCTCCGTGGGCGGCTTCCCGATCGAGTACCAGATCGACGTCGATCCCCGCAAGCTGCGGGGCTACGGCGTCACGCTGGGCGAGCTCTACAACGCGGTGGCCCGATCGAACTCCGCCGTCGGCGGCCGGGTGATTCAGAAGGCGGGCGCCGAGTATCTCGTCCGCGGCGTCGGGTGGATCCGGTCGCTGGATGACATCCGGGACATCGTCGTCCGCTCGGACCCGGCCAAGGGCACGCCCATCACCGTGGACAACCTGGCCACGGTGGGCCGCGGCACGCAGTTCCGCCGCAGCGTGCTCGAAAAAGACGGCAACGAGGTGGTCGGCGCCGTCGTGATGATGCGCTACGGCGAGAACCCGCTGGCCGTCACCCGCCGGGTCAAGGAGAAGATCCTGGAACTCCAGTCGGGACTGCCCGAGGGCGTCCACATCATCCCCTTCTACGACCGGACGCGGCTGGTCGAAGGGGCCATCCACACGCTGGCCGACATCCTCACGCACGAGATGATCATCGCCTCGGTGGCCATCCTGCTGATCCTGATGCACTTCCGCAGCGCTGCGGTCATCTGCCTGACGCTGCCGATGTCGGTCCTGGTGTCGTTCATCCTCATGCGGCTCTTCGGTATCGCGTCGAACATCATGTCGCTCACCGGGATCGCCATTTCGATCGGCATCCTCGTGGACCAGGCGGTCGTGATGGTCGAGAACGCCACGCACCACCTGACGGCCCATTTCGGCAAGCGGCGGGTGACGGGCGACACCCGCGAACTGGTCATCCCCGCCTGCCGCACGGTCGGCCGGCCCATCTTCTTCTCCGTGATGATCATCCTGCTGTCGTTCGCGCCCGTCTTTGCGCTATCCGGCCAGCAGGGAAAGATGTTCCATCCGCTGGCCTTCACCAAGAGCTTCGCCATGGTGGGCGTGGCCGCGCTGTCGATCACCCTCGTGCCGGCCCTGATCCCCACGTTCATCAAGGGGCGGCTGCGGACCGAAGAGGAAAGCTGGCTCGTGCGGACCCTGATCGGGATCTGGCGGCCGCTCTTGGTCTGGGCGCTGCCGCGGCGGAACCTGGTCATGTGGGCCTTCGCCTTCTTGATGATCGCCGGTTCCGGAATCACGCCCTGGGAAGCGATCATCCCGCTCGGCTGGAGAACCTGCCACCTGATCGTCGTCGGGCTGACGACCGCCGTCACGGTCGTCTTCCTGAAAGGCCGCCGCTGGCAGGTTTTGGGCTTCGCCGGCCTGGCGGCGTTGAGCCTGGCCGCCGCCAACTTCCCCAAGATCGGCACCGACTACATGCCGCCGCTGGACGAGGGGAGCATCCTGGACATGCCGGTGACGGTCCCGCGGGCGTCCGTGACCGAGACCGCCGACGATCTGAAGGCCCGCGACGCGCTATTGCGCCACTTCCCGGAGGTCGAGCGGGTCGTGGGCAAGTCGGGCCGGGCCGACACGCCGACCGACCCCTCGCCGCTGGACATGATCGAGACGGTAATCACCCTCCGGCCCAAGGAATTCTGGCCCAAACGCAAGATGGAGTTCAAGGACGCCCTGCGGCAGACGGCGGTGGTCCAGCGGGAGATGCTCGTCCGGGGACTGCTCAAGGAGCCGCCGGGGGAGGCCGACCGGCGGGCCCTCCGCAACGATGTCACCATGGCCGCGCTCGGGCAGCTCGACGCGGCCCTGCGGGAACTCTTGGTGCAGCGCTACGGCGCGTTCGAAACCACCTTGGGCCCCACACTCACGCGGGAGTTCATCGCCGAGTTGGTCCGGCAGTGGCGGGAGGACGGGCGGCTCTTGCGACCCGTCGAGCAGGAGGAAATCGACGGCGTCGGCGATGCCCTGTCGGCCAAGTTCGGCCGGTGGCTGGCCGCCGGGGCCGCCCAGGAGGATGTCAACCGCCTGGTCCAGCAAATCGCCGAGCAACTTTCGGCCGCCGGAGCGGTCGAGATGTCGCCCGATCTCTTGACCCTCCGGCTTGGCACGGTCCATAAGGCCCTGCTGGCGGCGGGCGACCTGCTGGGACTGGATCGGCCGACGCTGTTTACACGAATGCGAGATTTCATCCGCAATCGGCACGACACTCATTGGGCCGAACTGACCCGGCAACTCAACTACGAGGTGCTCGACCAGGCCGTGGGGGCCTACAACTGGTACTGCCTGGACGAATTCCGCAAGAAGGCGCGGGAGCAGGGGCTGTGGTCGGGGCCGCATGCCCTGACCCAGGAAGCCCTCACCCCCGGGTACCCGCTTGTGGGTGCCTCTCCCGGAGGGAGAGGGGAGCAACAGGACCCCGAGCTTCAGGAACTTCGCGGCAAGCTGGACGGCCCGCTGGCCAAGGGCCTCTTCCTCTGGCAGAAATCGAAGGCCGACCTCGTCCAGGAAATGGACAGCGTCTGCCAGGTGCCCGGCTGGGGCAACATCTGGACCCAGCCGATCATCAACCGGATCGACATGCTGGCGACCGGGGTCCGCACGATGATCGGAGTGAAGGTCTTCGGCAACGACCTGGGGAAGATACAGCAGGTCTCCGAGGAAGTGGCCGCCGTGCTCCGGCAGGTCCGCGGCGCGGTGGACGTGGTGCCGGACCAGAACGTCGGCAAGGGGTACCTCGAAATCACCGTCGATCGCAAGAAGGCGGCCCGATACGGCGTACAAGTCGGCGACGTGCAGGACACGATCGAGGTGGCGCTGGGGGGCAAGGCCATTACCAGCACGGTCGAGGACCGGGAGCGGTTTCCCGTGCGGATCCGCTACGCCCGCGCCTGGCGCGAAGATGAAGAGGCCGTCAAGAACCTGCTGGTGAGCGCGGCGGCGGGCATGGCCGGCGAAGCCGCCGGCGGCGGCATGGACACGCCCAAACCGCTTGCGGCTTCGCAGAAACCGGTCCAGATCCCGCTGGCCATGGTCGCGGAGGTCAAGCTGGTCGAGGGCCCCTCGATGATCAAGAGCGAGAACGGCCTCCTGCGCTCCTACGTGCAACTGAACGTCCGCGACCGCGACGTGCTGGGCTTTGTCGACGAGGCCCGCCGGGCCGTCGCTCAGCAAGTGAAACTCCCCGCCGGCATGTATCTCCAGTGGAGCGGCCAGTTCGAGTACCAGGTCAAGGCCCGCAACACGCTCCTCATCGTTTATCCGCTGGTGTTGCTCCTGATCTTCATCGTCCTGTACATGACCTTCAACGACGTGGTGGACGCGGCGCTGATGATGATGGCGGTGCCCGAGGCCGTCGTGGGCGGCATGTTCGCCCTGTGGGTCTCCGGGAACCACTTCAGCGTGGCGGTGCAGGTCGGGTTCATCGCCTGCTTCGGCATGGCCACCGAGACGGCCATCATCATGCTGGTGTATCTCCGCGAGGAGATCGAGCGCCGCGGGGGGTTGGAGAAGATCGGCTCGCTGGAGGAACTCCGGCAGGCGGTCATCGACGGCACGGTCCACCGGCTTCGCCCGAAACTCTTGACCGAGGGCGTGGCGATCGTGGCGCTGGCGCCGATGCTCTTTGCCGGCGGGGTGGGGCACGAGGTCATCCGGGCCATGGCGGCCCCCGTGCTCGGCGGTCTGCTGATCGCCGACGAAGTGGTTGACATTTTCATCCCCGTACGGTTCTATTGGGTGCGCCGTGCCCGGTGGCTGAAGTTGCGTGGGGGAAAGGGATTGGGGATTGGGGATTAGGGATTGGAGGGCGCGAACCCCGCGACGCAGTCGCGGGGCTTTCCCCAATCCCCTTCGCACGTGCTACGCTTAATAGGGGAACGCTCTACATGAAACTCCAATTCCTCGGGGCGGCCCGGCAGGTTACCGGCTCGCAGTATTTCTTCCAGACGGGCGGCACGCAGATCCTGATCGACTGCGGGATGTTCCAGGAGCGGGAGTTCCTGGCGCGGAACTGGAATCCGCCGCCGATCCGGCCGCGGGACCTCGCGGCCGTGCTCCTGACCCATGCCCACATCGATCACTGCGGCCTGTTGCCCCGGCTGGTCAACGAGGGGTTCCGCGGGCGGATCCTGGCGACGGCGGCAACGGTCGATCTGGCGGGTCTGGTCTTGCGCGACTCGGCCCAGATCCAGGCGGAAGATGCGGCGTTCAAGGAAAAACGGCACCGCAGGGAAGGCCGCCGCGGCCCCTATCCCGAGCAACCGCTCTATACGCTCCGCGACGTCGAGCGGACGATCCCGCTCATGGAGGCGGTGCCGTACGGCCGGGCCGTCCCGCTGGCCAACGGCGTGGCCGCCACGTTCCACGACGCCGGCCACATCCTCGGCTCCGCCATGATCGAGCTGGCGGTCGGCCGGAACGACGGCTCGCGCCGGGTGATCTTCAGCGGCGACATGGGCCAGCCCCGCAAACCGTTCGTCCGCGACCCCGCCCGCTTCACCGATGCCGACGACATCGTCGTGGAATCGACTTACGGCGACCGCTCGCACGGCAACCACGACACGATCCAACGCCAACTCGCGGAGGTGATCCGGCGGACGGCCGCCGACGGCGGCAAGGTGGTCATCCCCATCTTCGCCATCGAGCGGGCCCAGGAGTTGATCTACTATCTCGGCCGGCTGGTCCGCTCGGGCCGGATCCCCAGCGTGCCGGTGTTCCTCGACAGCCCCATGGCGGCCGACGTCAACGAGATCTTCCGCCGCCATCGCGACTGCTTCAGCCCCGAGATGCTCCGGGAGATCGACTCGGGCGAGGCGCCGCTGAGTTTCCCCGGCCTGACCACGGTCCGCAGCGTCGAGCAGTCCAAGGCCCTGAACTACCGCAAGGGGCCGGCCGTGATCATGGCCACCAGCGGCATGTGTACGGCCGGCCGGATCAAGCACCACCTGGCCCAGTACATCGACCGCCCGGAGTGTACGATCCTCTTCGTCGGCTACCAGGCCCGGGGGACGCTGGGCCGCCAGATCCTCGACGGCGGCACGGAAGTTCGGCTGCTGGGGCGGCTGCGGCTGGTGCGGGCCCGGGTCGAGCAGATCGTCGGCTTCTCGGGCCACGCCGACCGCGAGGCCCTCCTGGCCTGGCTGCGGCATTTCGCCCGAGAGCCCCGGGTCCTCTTCGTCACGCACGGTGAAGAGGAGTCGGCCATGGCCCTGGCCGAGGAGATCCGCCGCGAGTTGCACTGGAACGTCACCGTGCCGGAATACCAGCAGGTGGTGGAACTGTAGGGTGGCGTAAGTCATTCCCTTCATTCCTCACTCCCCTGCGTCTTTGCGCCTTCGCGCCTTTGCGTGAGATACTTCTCCGTCGTCGCGTTGCGTTCAAGACCGGCCGTTTGCAAGGGTATCGGTTCAGGATGGGGAGTATTTCACGCAAAGACGCTAAGCCGCAAAGGCGCAAAGGAATATCGGGATTGGCCATGACCGCGGGCAGGGAATAGAGGCTGAATGCCGATTGGTGGGACTCGTACCTCGTCCCACCCTACCGTCTACATGAGCAGCTCGTCGTACAGGGCGGCGTAACGGCGGGCCATCTTCCCGGCCGAGAACTCCTCCAGGGCCCGCCGGCGGCCGGCCTCGCCGAGACGGCGGGCCAAATCGGGGGATTCCAGGAGTTGCTGCGTCCACCGGGCAAGGCCGGCGCGGTCGCCGACGCGGACCAGGTAGCCGGTCTCCCCGGGCACGACCAACTCCCGCGTAGGCGGCACGTCGGTCGCCACGACAGGGAGCCCCGACGCCATGGCCGCCAGGATCCCGCCCGAGGACTCTCCCGAGGCGCTGGCCGACCAGAAGACGTCGAGATGGGGCAGCACGTCGAGCGCATCACTCCGCTGGCCCAGGAAATGAACCTTGTCGCGGATGTGTACCTGGTCGCGGAAGCGGAGGAGCCGCTCGCGGTGGGGACCGTCGCCAGAGACCAGCAGATGGACGTCGTCGCGAATGACTTTCAAGAGATCGGCGGCCCAGATGGCGTCCTTCACCCGCTGGGCCTCCCTGAGCGGCCCGAAAAGTCCGATAAGCAGGCTCCGCTCGCCGAGGCCGAGCCGGGCAAGCCAATCGGCCCGTGTGCCAACCGCAGCCCGCGGGGCCACGCCGTCGGGAATCACGTGAATCTTGCCGGCCGGCAGCCCGCAGGCGATCTGTGCGTCGCGGGCGGCCGGGCCGGGGACGACGACGGCGTCCGAGCGCCGGGCGATCCAGCGATCCACGGCATGCCCTAGTACGGTCCGCGCCGGGGCCGCGCCCTGCCGGCAGACAAATCGCGAAACGCCGCACGTCTTGGCCGCCGCCAGTCCCCATGCGTTGGCCGCCGGACCCCATGCCTGGACCAGGTCGGGTCGCAGCCGGGCCATCTCCCGCCACAGCCGCCACCAACTCTGCGGGTCCATTGCCGATCGCCGCCCAAGGATCGTGAAGGGGACAGTCGGACAGTCCCCCGGCGGCCCGCCGCCCCCAAGGACGCACGCGTGATGCTCCACCGCGCCCGGCGGCAGACCGGCGGCCAGCAGGCCGAGCTGTCCCGCGGCACCGTGACCATCGAGCCGGTCGAGAATGTGAAGGATGCGTTTCATTTGTTGCCCATGGTATAGCAGGAACGTCCCCGCTTGCCAACTTTGACTTTGGCCGCGAGGCGGAGATTTCGTTAAGTCACGTATCGCCAATGACTTGCGTCGATGCGCCAAATGAACCAAATCCTAACGAAAAACCATTATCCGCTGCATCAAACGCTCACACGCATCTGGACAATCAATCGCCAGCGGCAGATGGACCTCGATGCACAAGCTCGCACCGCCACAACTTTACGCAAAGGAGACAGGAATGAACGCGATGCCTGGCGATCGGGTGCGGCGGCGGTGCGGATGGATCGGGGAAAAGGGGACAGTCCCCATTTGCCGTAACGGCCCCGCGGCGGGCACCATGCTCGCATGGTCGTCGCACAAAAGGCACCCAGAGGGTACCCGGTCACCTTTTCCTACGCGGGCGTTCACGCTCGTGGAAATGATGGTCGTGGTTGCCATCATCGGGGTGCTCTTGGCCTTGTTGTTCCCCGCAGTGCAGGCAGCCCGCGAATCGAGCCGCTCGACGTCCTGCAAGAGCAACCTCCGGCAGTTCGGAATCGGACTGTCGCAGCACGCGGAGAAGTTCGGGACGTACTGTTCCGGGGCGTTCGACTGGATGAACGACGGGGCGGTGACGGAGATCGGCTGGGTCGCCGACCTGGTGAACATCGGGATCCCGACCGGAAGCATGCTCTGCCCCACCAACCCGGCCCAAGTCGCCGCGACGTACAACGACCTGCTCAGTGCGAACACGGCCGCGTTCGACACGTGCGTGAACCGGCTGGGCAGCCCGCCGAGGACGGCGCTGGACGGATCGCAAATCGTCAATCCCTGCTACAACATCGCCGTCAACGCCCTTGCGCCAGGCACGCCGGCGCGGCTTAGCCTCGTGCAGACCGGGATCTACTCGACGCACTACAACACGAACTACACCGCCAGTTGGTGGCTCGTTCGCAGCGGCCTGGTGCTGGACGCCAACGGGAATCCGCTGAGCCAGGTGACCGGATGCGCGGCCTCGACGGTGGCGCGGGTCTCGACGCTGGGACCGCTCGGCCGCGCCCTGGCCGACGGCTCGACGGTGCCCTTGAGTTTCCTGCCGCTCTTGGGGTGCGGCGGCAGTACGGTGCCGCTGGTGCAGGCGGTGGGACCCTTGCAGCCCGGCAGCCCAGCGGTGGCGTCGATGACGGGGGGCCCGGTCACGAACCCCTCGATGCAGCCGCCGCCCTTGTTTGCCGCCGGCACGCCGAAAGCAGGTCCCGTGGGCACGGGTTGGTGGGCCGGCTGGAACGCCACGCTCCAGGACTACCGCGCCTTCGGCGTCGTCCATCGGCGAAGCTGCAACATCCTGATGGCCGACGGCAGCGTGCAGACCTTCTACGACACCAACAACGACAATCTCCTGAACAACGGATTCATCCCAAGCTCGGGGAATGGATTCGCGGATAACACTCTGGAGCTTCCGCCGGACGATTTCTACAGCAAGTGGTCGCTGCGTCCGTAGGGGGATAACTTGCAGACGGAAAGGAGGGATCGCGCAGAGCGAAAGCAATTACATCGCCGCTCGGAGGGGCGGCCGAAAAAAACGGGGTGCCGGCCACAACCGGCGGCAGAGTTTGGCAACGCGCCGACCGGCTGTCTCCAGGCACCCATGAGGTCCCCTCTCCCTCCGGGAGAGGGTTAGGGTGAGGGCGGTTAGCTTAGAAAAGGCGTTGTCTTGCTTATGTGTCTTTTCCATGCCCTCACCCCCTGCCCCTCTCCCAAAGGGAGAGGGGAGCAATTTGCAAAAGTCCACAGTTCTTGACAATCCCATTCAAGGAGTGAAGTTCCCATGAAGAAGCGAGGTTTTACACTGGTTGAATTATTGGTGGTCGTCGCCATCATCGGCGTGTTGGCCAGCCTGCTCTTGCCCGCAGTACAGCGGGCCCGCGAGGCCGGCCGCAAGACCGTCTGCACCAACAACCTGAAGCAGATCGGTTTGGCTATTCTGAATTTCGAGCAGGTCCACAAGATGCTGCCCTGCGGCGGCGAAGGGACCACCTTTACCGCTCCCGGAAACGGGGCGACGAAGTTCTCGAGGCACTCGTTGTTCACGCACCTCCTGCCGTACATCGAGAAGGACGACGTGTACAACATGATGGACCTGTCGAAGTACTACCGCGCGTCGCCTCAAAACGTCGCGGCCGCAACTACGTGGATCGAAACGTATGTGTGCCCCTCGAACCCGTTCCTGCAGTATAAGGACAACGCGGGGCTCACCGGCGCCAGCGGCGCCCAAGTTGACCCCCAGTGGGGGAGCAAGGTCGGCCCGGCCTGGGGCGGACTGGACTACTTCGCCACCGTCTACACCGACATCAGCGACGGCAGCATTACCTCGGCGAACGTTCAAGCGGGCGGGCGCGACGCCGCCCACTACCGCGCGGAGGGCGCCCTGACGGTGCCCGACGGCAAGTCCGGAGACCAGGACGGCGCCGGCACCGATTACGTCATGGGCACGGCGGCCACCAGCGTGCCGATCTCGGCCATCCTCGACGGCACGAGCAACACGATTGCCGTGATCGAAGACGCGGGCCGTATCTCGCCCTGGATCGCCACTGCCCAGAGCGCCCCGTACGGCGGCACCTACGGATACTATCCCGTCGACGTGTCGCAGGTCAAGTACCCTGAGGACGCGACCGGCTCGAAGGCCCCCGCCGGTCAAACCAATGGCGGTCATAGCGGCTCCAGCGCCTATAGTTGCGTGTGGCGTTGGGCCGATCCGGACGCCGGCGGCAGCGGCGTCTCCGGCCCGTGCGCGAAGAATTCCGCCGCCTACAACGGTAGCTGCACCCTCAACGGCCAGCCCGCCGCCTACGCCGGCAAGGTGATCAACCAGAACGCCGCTCCGATCGGCGGGCCCGGCACAGCCGACGCGGCCGGCCAGACGTTGTTGTGGATCAACAACAACATCGGTCTGAACGACGAGCCGTTCTCGTTCCACACGGGCGGCTGCAATTCCGTGTTCGTCGACGGCAGCGTCCACTTCCTCTCCGACACGCTTGACCCGATCACGATGCGGCGTCTGGTCACCCGGGCGGAGGGCAAGCAGATCAACGACGGTACGATACTGGACCAGGCCCAATAACGCCTGACTGCCGCCAGCCGCGCCGCAGCGGCCTGACGAGCACCCCGCGGTACGATCCGCTGCGGCAACCGAGCGAGCCGGCGCCGGGACCCTTCCGGCGCCGGCTCGTGTTTTCCGCTAAATGAGCATGAGCCGACGCAAGAGAGTTGCGACACCAGCCCGAAGCGCAAGCGAGGGGAGCGCGGCCGGGAACCCGGCCGCTTGCCGCCCTCGTTTGCGCTTCCGGCCGGCGAGGCCGGAACTGCTGGCGTTGGGGCTGATTGTGGCTGCCGGCGTGGCCGCCTACGCCAACAGTTTTTGGGGCGTCTTCGTCCTGGATGACCTCAACGAGATCGGCAAGAATCCGGCCATTCGCCAGCTTTGGCCGCCGGACGTCCCGATGTTCGAGGGGCCGGGACTGCCCCGGCGCCCGCTCCCCTATTACACCTTCGCGCTGAACTACGCCGTACACGGCGCCCGGATCTGGGGCTATCACCTGGTGAACCTGGCCATTCACCTGGCGGGGGGCGCGCTCTTGTTCGGCATCGTCCGCCGCACGCTCTCCGAAGGCCGCCTGGCGCCGCGCTACGCCCGGGCGGCGGCCGGGATCGCGGCCGCGGCGGCCGCGATTTGGGTCGTCCACCCCTTGCAGACCCAGGCCGTCACGTACGTCTATCAGCGGATGGAGTCCCTTATGGGGATGTTCTACCTGCTGACGGTGTACGGCTTCGTGCGGGGAGCCCGCGAAGGCCGCGGCCGCGGCTGGTTGTGGGTGTCGGTCGTTGCTTGCATGTTGGGAATGACCTGCAAGGAGGTCATGGTGACCGCTCCGCTCGTGGTCCTCTGGTACGACCGGGTCTTCGTGGCGGCGTCGTGGAAGGAGGTATGGGCCCGGCGGTGGAAGTATTATGGGGCGCTCGGGGCCACGTGGCTGGTGCTGGCCGCCGTGGTGCAAAGCCAGGCCTATCGTTACGGGGAGTTCGCCACCCCGCCGCACGGTCCGGTGAAGTATGCCCTGAACCAGCCGCCGGTCATTCTCCATTACCTGCGGCTTGCCTTCTGGCCGCGGGGACAGTGCCTCTACTATCTGTGGC
The DNA here is from genome assembly GCA_050014815.1 of Thermoguttaceae bacterium. Taxonomy (GTDB): domain Bacteria; phylum Planctomycetota; class Planctomycetia; order Pirellulales; family Thermoguttaceae; genus JBEKCP01. The sequence goes on from JBEKCP010000006.1 coordinate 23,853, forward strand.
CGGAAGCGGACTGGCTCGGCGACCTCGTACTGCCGCTTGTGGCGGTCCTGGCGCTGGGCGGGGCGTGCCTGGTGTGCGTGTTCCGCCGCCCGGCCCTGGGTTTCGTGTTGGGCTCGTTCTGGTTGATCCTGGCGCCGACATCCAGCATCTTTCCGGTCTACGAGCTGGCCTTCGAGCACCGGATGTATCTTTCGCTGGCGGCGATTGCCGTGGCCGTGGCGCTGGCGGGGTACGAGGCGGTGAGGCTTCTGGAGGCCCGGGGTCTGCGGCCCGGCATGGCGCGGGCGATCGGCGGCGCCGCGGTTGCCGGGCTGGTGATCGCGCTGGGCGCCGTCACCTCCGCCCGGAACACCGCGTACTACAGCTACCTCGGCATGTGGGGAGACGTGATCGCGAAGGCGCCGCAGAACTTCGAAGCGTACAACAACGTCGGGCGGGTCTACTTGGACCGCGGGGACTACGCCCGCGGGGAGCAGTTCGTGCGCCGCGCCCTGGAGGTGGCGAGCCGGTCGGAGCACATCCGCCGCAGCCCGAAGGCCATCGCCGGGATCCACAACAACATGGCCATCGCGTTGCTTCGCACCGGTAATGAGCGGGGCGCGATCGAGGAGCTCCACCGGTCGCTGGCCCTGGACTCGAACCGGGCTCCCGCGCACATGAACCTGGGAAACGCCCTGGCGCGGACCTCTCCGGAGGCCGCCATCGCCTGCTACGAGAGGGCCCTGGAGATCAACCCCGCCTATGCCGCCGAGGCCCACAACAATCTCGGGGCGATGCTCACCGATCGGGACCCGGACCTGGCGATTCGGCACTTCGAGCAGGCGCTGGCCCTCGACTCGGACTATGCCGACGCCCACAACAATCTAGGCGCCCTTCTTGCCCGGCGGGGACAGATGGCCGCGGCGATCAGGCACTTCCGCCAGGCCATTGCGCTGAACCCCGATTTCTCCGCCGCCCGGAAGAACCTGCAAGCCGCTTCTCGGAAAAGGATCGCAGATTTGTAACCGGGAGCTAACCAATCGCTCATGGGGCAACCGTAAAATACGTATCCTGAATTGCCGTCGGTCCCGATTCCCCTCCGCAGGACTAACCGGATGCTGGAGACCATTGCCAATCTTATTGTCGATTGGATGTATCGGCAGTACCAGCGACTGGGCCTGTGGTCGTTCGCTATCTTGGCGGCCGTCGTGATCTTGCCCGGCTTGCTCGTCGTCCGAGGATGCGCGCGTGCCGGGAAGCCGAAGGACAGCCAGGTGAAGGCGGTCGAGGACCAAATGCGGCGCGAGGCGGCAGCGGACGCCGAAGAGTATCGGGCAATCAAGGCGAGGGAGGCAAAGCAGACGGATGATCTGGCAATTCAGGCAGCCAAGGCGAGGGCCACCGTACCTCCTGCAAAGTCGCCCGCGGTGGCGGCCACGCCGCCTGCGCCTAAGGCCCTTCTGCCGCCCCCCAAGCCGGTCCACCCCGCCAACTTCGCCGACTGGAAGAAAGACGACTTCCTGGCAGCCCGGGCGGAAGGCGATCCCCGGCTGCCCGGCGCCATCGTCGATTTCGCCAAACGTTTCCAGGGCAATCCGGCCGCAGCGGATTTTGTGACGTCGCTCCTCCAAGATCCGGGGTCGCCCGGGCGGGACCGCGGATTGCTCGCCTCGCAGGCCAAACCAGTCGCCGAGGCCGTGGTCGCGGCCCTGGCGGCCAATGGGACGGAGCCGGCCGCGGCAACCTTGAAGGCCATCGTCAACGGCAAGCTGCCCACGCCGGACGATCAGGCGGCGGCCGCCGCGGCGCTCGGGGCGCTGGCCGCCCGCGGAGACCCGGACGCCGAGGCCCTGCTGTTTGCGGCCCTGACGATGCCCGAGGAGATTCGGCCGCCCGGCGGGCCGGTGGGACCCCGGGAGTTGCAGCAGTTGGCCGCGGCAACCGTGCGGTCAAGCGGCTCCGAATCGCTCCGGTTGCGGTTGGCGCGACACCTGGTACACCCGGATACGCTGCCGTCGGTCCGCCAGCAGTTCATCGGTTGCATCGAGGACGCCCGGATCGAGAACCTGGCGGCACAAACGGTCTTGTACGCGAGCGAGGAGGTGGACCCGAAGATCCGCGGCGTGTTCGAGCGGCGATTTGCCGCCTGGAGCGCGGAGGCCCTGGCCCGCGTGGTCGGTCTGCCGGCGAGCCAGACCACGACGGCGCCGGGCACCGCCGGGGCCGTGCCGGCGGGCCCCGTGCGACCCGGCTGGGCTTCCGTCGCCCGCCCCTCGAACGACCCCATGATCGCATTGTCCGCATCGCCCGCATCCCCGGTGAATCCGGTCGACACCCTCCGCTACCTCTGGACGGACGAGTTCGCCGACATCCTGGATCGCCGCATGGCACTGGCCGAGTGGCTCGGCGAGATGCCGGGCACGCTGACCCTGGCCGTCACGGTGCCCACCCCGGCTGCGAGGGCCGCGATCCATAGGACGCTGAGCAAGCACTGGTACGAAGGACCGGGCGGGACCGAAGCCAACAGCGCCTGGGCGGTCGCCGTCACCGACCCGGGCCTGGTGCTCGTTCTCAAGACGCTGCCTCGCAAGGGGATCTCCAGCCGGCCGCCCCAGCATCCCGTCCACCCCATCGCGAAGAAGGGTCCGACGACTTCCGCCGTTACGTTGGCCAAGACGGCCAACGTGATCAAGTTCCAGCGCGAGGTTGCGGAGCAGTGGTGGATCAGGAGAGTGGAGTTGCTGGTGCGGAACTGGTGTGCCCGCTATCGCCGCACGGCATTGGCGGCGCGGGGAGCGGAGCCGGGCACGTCGTCGTCGGACGTTGCGTCCGAGCTGCCGATGCCGTTATGCTCTCGCGCCCATCCCACGGCGGTCTACCATTGCCGGTGGCCGGGAAGACTGGCCGAGAAGGTCCCGGCGGCGGCGCGCGATCCGCTGGACATCTACTATGTCCGCATGGAGGCGAAGTGCCGGCCCGACCATGTCCGCGACTACTATCGCCGCCAGTTCGAATCGTTGGAGCAGCGGCCGGCGGAGCGCGGCATGTGGCTGGACTGCCTCGAGAGCGGATCGCAGCCGGACCGCAAGCGCTCGATCGACATCGTCGTCAGCAAGGGGGTGCCGGGAGTGCCGACCTTGGACGACGAAGAGCAGGAATTGGTCATCGAGATCCTCTGGATTGAGGCGAAAGACCCGTCGCTGCGTTCCGAAGGGACCTGACTTGCCCGCCACGCCCGAAATCGACATGCCCCGTTACGACCCATCGGAGACCGATGATCGCGGACCGGCCGAGCCGTTTTCCGGATCGGTCCGGGCCGACACGTTGACCTGCGGCGACTGCGGCGCGGCCAACCAGGTTACGCGCAAGTTCTGCGCCGGTTGCGGGACCAGCCTCCAGGACCCTTGTCCGCACTGCGGGGCGACGTGCTCGGCGGGCGAGAGGTTCTGCGGGTCCTGCGGCGTCAACCTGGTCGCCGCGATCCAACACGACCTGGAGCAGTTCGAGGCCAACCTCGCGGCCGTCGAGCAGTTGCGGTCGCAGGACCGCTTCGAGGATGCGATGACGCTGTTGGGGCCGATGGCCAAGACCGCCCACCCGCGGCTGGCCCGCCACGCGGCCCGGGCCAAACAAATCATCAAGCAGATCATCGCCCAGCGGGAGCGCCGGCGGACCGCGGCCGAGGCGGCCTGCCAGGAGGGCGAGCGCCTGCTGGGCGAGCACCAGTACGATCTCGCGGTCAGAGTGCTCGAATCGATCGGCGAACCGCTCCGCGACGAGAAGTTCCGCAAGATCCTTGCCGAGGCGCTTGCCGGGCAGGAGGAGGTCGTCCGGCTCGGCCGGCGAGTGCGGGATTCATTGAAAGTCGGCCGCCCGACGGAGGCGCTGGCGATGCTGGATCGCCTCCTGGAGCTTCGGCCCGATCATGCCCGCGCCCGCCAACTCGCCGACCAACTCCTGGAGCGGTGTTGCCTCGCGGCCGAGAAGTACCTGACCGAAGGCCGTTACGAGGAGGCCCTGCGGCTCCTGGACGAGGTGCCCTCGTCGCTCCGGACTCCGGCGATAAGTGGGGGACTGTCCCGATTTTCGTTCGACGAAAATGGGACTGTCCCCTTCGGAAGTGCGGACCGCTACGAGCGGGCGGCGGAGTGGGCCTGCCTGGGCCATCACCTCCGCACCGCCCCGGAGATCGACGAACCGCTGGTGGCCATGGCCCAGCGGTTGCGGAAACTCGCCCCCGACGACGCCCGATCGGCCAAGCTCGTCGACGAGCTCCAGCGCCGCTGGACCCGCGCGACGGAGCGCGGCCTGCTGGCGCCCCCGCCCTGGGCGGCTCCCCCGCAGCAGACCGCGCTGGAGTTTCCCGTCGACAGGGCCGCCGGACCACGCCGCATCGCCATGGCCGAGGGCCTGGACCGGAGACTGCTCGCCGCCAACCCCGGCCGGTTCGCCGTTGCGTGCGGCCTGGCCCTTCAGGGCCTCGACAAGGCCCACGTGGGCATCAACCTGCTGCCGGCCGACTACCACGGCCACCTGGGTGCGATTGCCCAGAAGCTCCTGAAGCGGCCGGCCACGGCGGCCTGGGGAATCGACCTCGGCTCAAGCAGCCTGAAGGCCGTCCGGCTCTCCTGGGATATCAAGCAGCAGACCGCGATCATGGACGCCGCCGTTTGCCTGGAGTACCGGAAGCCGCTCGGCCAGGCGGCCGACGCCGACCAACGGAAGGCCCTTGTGGACGAGGCCCTGGCCGAGTTGGCCGGCCAACAGCGACTCAAGGGTGCGCGGATCGGCCTCGGTCTGCCAGGCCGCATCGCGATCTTGCGGCAGTTTCCGATGCCTTCGGGCGACCCGGCCAAGCTCTCCGCGATGGTCCGGCATGAGGCCCCACTACAGATGCCCCTGCCGCTGGCCGAGATGGTCTGGGGCTACCAGGCCCTGGTGCCCCCCGCCGCCCATCAACTACTCCCCTCTCCCCTCGTGGGAGAGGGGCAGGGGGTGAGGGCTCAGTCACGTCCTTCAACGGTCGCGGGAGAGGCGCCCACGAGTGGGTACCCGGGGGTGAGGGCAAAGCGCGATCAAGACACGCGGAACGACTCCGCGGCCTCGAAAAAGACGGGCCCGAGCACCATCCCCGTCCTCTTCTGCGGGGCGCGGCGGGAGTTGGTGGTCCAACACGCACAGGCCCTGGCGGATCGCGGCATTCGCGTCGACTTCGCGCAGAGCGAGTGCCTGGCCTTGCACAATTACTGGCGGTACGAAGAGGCGGCAGACCCCGCGGCCGACTCCGCGGCGGCGGAAGACTCGCGGCCGGTCGCCCTGCTGGACATCGGCGGCGAATCGGGGAGTCTCGTGGTCAGCTCGCCGCACGGCGTGTGGGTCCGCCAGATGGGCTTCGGCGGCCACCTCGTGACCCGCGCCCTGGTGAAGGGTCTCAACCTCACGCTGGCCCAGGCGGAGCAGCTCAAGCGGAACCCGGCGACGGCCCCCAGCATACACAAGTTCTGCCAGACGATCGGGCCGGTCTTGCAGGACCTGCTCCACGAGATCGAGTTCTGTCTGAAGGCATTTGCGAAATCGGAGCAGTACGAGCCGATCGAGCGGATGATCGGCCTGGGCGGCGAGTTCCAGCTCCAAGGGCTCCTGCGGCGCCTCCGCACCGGGCAATAGGCGCTGTGCACCCGGCCCTTGACTCCTGGTGCCGATGCGATAAACTAGGGGGAGCGACGAGTCTCGGGCGTGCTTGGAAACGACTCACCTGAGACGAACGAGCACCAGTCAAGGCGCCGTCCAGACAGGTCACTGTTCACCCCTGGGAGACGCGCATGATTTCGGGACGATCCCCGCGACAACAGTGGCGCGCCAATCTCGATGGAAGAGCCAGGTCAGTCGGCGAGGCGGTTAGGATTGCGAGGTCGTTCGGCGTTTCTATCCCGGACGACGTGACTTTCTTCGTCGACGAACTCGGCTGGCTTGACGAGCGCACAACTGCCCGCGGGCCAAGGGTGACCAAGCCGTCTGGGGCACTCGTTGGGTGGTCAGATATGCTGAACATAGCTGGGCGAGTACCATTCATCGTCCGGCCCGACATTCTCAGGAGCGACGAAGCCATCGTAGCAGTCTTCACCCATGAAATGTATGAACTTGCGGAGCTGCGACCACTGCTCGAGAAGGGCTCTATGACAATCGAGCACTATATAGCGGAAACCCGCGAAGGTAATCCCGGTAATCTGCATGAAAGAGCTTGGGATGTCGCTGATGCAGCAGTTGAGAAAATGAGAGGAGGGACACGATGATCGGTCGACTCGTCGGCATGTACAAGGATGGTGCGATAACTGCCGAGCCCCTTGTGGCGGAGTGCGTACACATGATCGATCCACACGCGCCGGAGTTGGTCCTTAGCGCCTTGCCGGATGAGATACTCAGACGGATGCTCCAATTCGCACGTGTCTATCGACCTGACGGAATGGCAACCAACTACGGCATCTTGCCGGCGGAAGATCAGGTTGTTGCCGCGAGGAAGTGGATCGAACGCCGCCTTGGAGACGGAAGGGGCGACACCACTGATATTCCCACTGCGGACGCGTCACATTAGTGCCGCCCCTTTTCCTGCTCCTTGCAGGACCTGCTCCACGAGATCGAGTTATGTCTGAAGGCGTTTGCGAAATCCGAGCAGCACGAGCCGATCGAGCGGATGATCGGCCTGGGCGGCGAGTTCCAGCTCCAAGGGCTCTTGCGGCACGTCCGCACCGGGCAATAGGTGGAGGCTCTCGCTACGGACGGGAGCCACGGACGGAACACGGATGATACACGGATGCCTCAGTAAACAAATCGCTTGAACTCGACCTTCGTCCTGCCAAAGTAGACCATTCGATCCGTGTTCGATCGGTGTTCCATCCGTGGCCAAATCCGGGAGTTATTCTTCGGCCGGGCCCTGTTTTTACGATGGCCCCAATCCCTCTCCTTCTGCGATCATGCGGAGGCGGTCGGGGTCGCGGATCTGGATGCGGTTGCCGTCGAGCTCCACGACCAGCCCGGACTCCACCAGCCGGCCCAGCGTGCGGGAAAAGGTCTCGCTCGTCAGGTTCAAATGGCTGGCCAGGTAACGCTTGAGTCCGGGCAGCTCGACCGTGCCGCCGGGGGCCGGCCCCGACTTCAATAGGAACTGGGCGAGCCGGCCGATCGCGTCGCGGAGCACCACGTCCTCCATCAGGTCCACCAGGTGGCGGACCCAGAAACTCATCCCCACCATCATCTCCAGGCACAGATGATGGCTTTCCCGGAGGGCCTTCTGGAACAGGTCCGCGGGCAGGAGCACGCAGGTGGTCGCAGTGGCCGCCGCGGCATCGACGGGACAGGGGAAGTTGCCGATCGCCGCCACCTCGGCGAAGGTGCCGCCCGGCCCCACCAGGTGGAGCACGTGCTCCTTGCCGCCGGAGCCGATCTTGAACACCCGCACCAGCCCCGTCCCCACGATATAGACCCCCGGCGGCTCCTGCCCTTCGCGGAAGATCAACTGGCCTTTGGCGAACGCATACGGCCGGGCGATCGCCACCAGGCGGTCGAAGCTTTCCGGGTTCACTTGCGCAAACAGCCGGCAACCGCGGACCGTGGCGGCAATATCGGTCAAGCGGGTAGAAGGGGACAGGTCCAATTTGTGCAACTCCCGCGACGCGGGGCCCGCCGCAGGGCCGCTGTGCGGCAAATCGGACCTGTCCCTTTTTTCCGCCCCCCCTGGCAAGGACATGGCGACATTCCCGTGGGAATTGATCGAGATCAAGGAACCATCTTGCCCGAGGCCGTATTATAACGAGGACCTAAACCGACGGCCACCCGGGGGAAAAAGGGGACAGTCCCCATTTGTACGAAGCACCCTCCGGGCCGTTCCGGCAAATGGGGACTGTCCCCTTTTTCCCCACAAACCACCTTCAACACCAGGAGTTCGATCGATGTTCTGTAACCAGTGTGAGCAAACCCGAGCGGGCGGCTGCCAGAACGGCATGGGCGTGTGCGGCAAGGACCAGGACGTGCAATCGTTGCAGGAGACCTTGCTTTACGGACTGAAAGGGATGGCG
>JBEKCP010000007.1:0-30827 GCA_050014815.1 Thermoguttaceae bacterium
CAAGAACTCCGGCGAGGCCCTCGCGCCCGATGCCAAAACGTCGCTTGGCGTCGATCTGCCGCCCGCAACCGTCTGGGCCTCTGTCGATGTCAATGGCGACGGCCGTGACGGTCTCCTTGTGCTGGCCGGCGACGGCACGCTGTACGCCATCCGGGCGCACTGAGAGGATGGGAGCAGGGCTGGTTCATGATGTTGACGAAGGAGTCTTGGCGAGGGTGGGTGCTGTTGGCGGGACTGGCGGCCACGATGGGAGAGGCTGCGGCGGCGGACTGGCGTCACGACCGTTTTGACGCGGCCCGCACCGCGGCCTCGCCGGAGGACCTGCCCGCGATGCTCGCCATTCGCTGGTCGCTCGATCTGCCGAGTCCCTTGCCGGCGTGGCCCGATCAAGAGCGGCTGCGGTTCGACGCCGTCTATCGGCCGTTGGTCGTGCGGGGGAAAGTGATCGTCGCGTCAAGCCGGGACGATTCCGTGGCGGCCTACGACCTGGCTGACGGCCGAGAGCTTTGGCGGATGTTCGGGGAGGGCCCGTTCCGGCTGCCGCCGGCATCGGACGGCGTGCGGGTTTTCGCCGGCTCGGACGACGGCTGGCTGTACGCGCTGGACGTCGACAGCGGCAAGCTGCTGTGGAAGTTCAAGGCCGCGCCGCGCTCCCGCCCGATTCTCGGCAACGGACGCCTCATCGACACCTGGTGCATACGGGGCGGACCGGCGGTCGTCGATGGGAATGTCTACGTCGCCGCCGGCATCTGGCCGTTCATGGGCATTTTCATCCACTGTCTCGATGCCGGGACGGGCAAGCCCGTCTGGAGCAACTCCGGCGAGGGCGCGACCTGCACGATCCAACCGCACGGCGCGCCGAGTTTCGGCGCTATTGCCCCGCAGGGCGCCCTGGTTGTCGCCGGCGACCGCCTGCTGGTGCCGGGCGGCCGATCGCTGCCCGCCTGTTACGACCGCCGCACCGGGAAACTGCTGCACTTCCTGTTGGCCACGCGAACTGGCGGCCACGAGGTGGTTGCCAGCGGCGAGCATTACTTCTGCGACGGCGTCGGTTACGATCTCTCGGGCGGCAAGGCGGTGGGCTGGACGCCCCGTGACCCGGTATCGAGCAACGGCGAACTCTACGGGTTGACCGGCGGAGCCGTCGCCGTCATGGACGAAGGGGAACTGCTCAGTACCGTCTACGCGCCCTATGGCCCCCGCAAGCCCGTCTTGAATGTCGATGCCCGCGTTGAGACGCACGGGGCCACCGTCGCGATCAAGGCGGGCAGACGGTTGTACGTCGGCGGCAAAGGCCATGTCTCGGCTTTCGACCTGCCGTTGGAGAACGGCCAAACGCCGGCCTGGCAGAGCCAGGTCGAGGGCACCGTCGGCTCGATGGCCGCCGCGAGCGGCTGCCTGCTGATTGCCACCGAGGAAGGACCGATCCACTGCTACTGCGGGTCGAGGGAGAACGCGAAGGCCGCGGGGAGCGGTGCCATGCCGGCATCGCCCCGCGACCTGTCGGCTCCCGTTTTGCCGCAGTGCGATATCGACCGGGCCAAGGCGATCTTGAACGAGTCGGGCATCGAGGCCGGCTTCGCCGTCGTCGTGGGTGCGGACAACGTCAACCTGGCCCGTGCGCTGGCCGCCCAAAGCCGGCTGCACGTCGTGTTGCTGGAACCGAATGTCGACAAGGTGCGGCTGCTCCGCAAGGCACTGCACTCGGAAGGGCTTTACGGCGAGCGGATTGTCGTCCGCACCGGCGGGCCGGCGGCCGCGACCTTGCCCCCCTATTTTGCCAGTCTTGTGGTGGCCGAGAAGCCAATCGACTGGTCGGAAGACCCTGCGTGGTGCGAACGGGTGTTCGGCTGGCTGCACCCGTACCACGGCACGGCCTGCTTGACGCTCAGCGGGCGTCAGCGCCGCGAGTTGGAGCGGTTCGCCGCCGGGAACACGCCCGGAAAAGCCTCCTTGGTCGATGTTCGGGGGTTGACCTGTCTGAGGCGCAGCGACGGCCTGCCCGGCGCCGGCAACTGGACCCACGAACACGCCGACGCGGCCAACACAAGGGTTTCGCGCGACACGCTGGCCAAGGCGCCGCTGGGGTTGTTGTGGTTCGGGGGATCGAGCCACGAAGGGGTACTGCCGCGCCACGGTCATGGGCCGCAGCCGCAAGTGCTCGACGGACGTCTCATCATCGAGAGAGTCGAGGGACTCCGCGCGATGGACATCTATACCGGCCGCGTGCTCTGGGAAGCCGCGGTGGCCGGCCTCGGCTCGTACTACGACAAGGTCACTCACCAGCCCGGCGCCAACGCCACCGGCACCAACTACATTTCCCATCCCGACGCCATCTACGTCCGCTATCTGAACCAATGCCTGCGACTGGATCCGGCGACAGGAAAACGGGGCGAGGCAATCTTGCTGCCCGCCGCGCTGGCCGACGGCCCGGCTGCCATTTGGGGCTATTTGAACATCATCGACGATTACTTGATCGGCGGGGCGGCCACACCTGCGCCCGGCAGCATTCTTGTGGTCGCGAACCATTCGGCTGCCAGTGGCGACGACGCGGAGGACGAGACCGAGCCTCCGGCGGTCCAGATCAAGCCGAGCCGTGAAGTGCCCCAGGCCGTCGAGAGCCGCTCGCTGTTCGTGCTCGAGCGCAAGACGGGCAAGCTGCTCTGGTCGGCCGCGGCGAAATATGCCTTTCGGCACAACGCGGTCTGCGCGGGTGGCGGAAGACTCTACGCGATCGACCGTCCGCCGCGGCAGGTTCGGCCGCCAAGCGAGCCGGATGCGCCCCCGCCGCCCCCGTCGCGGCTGACGACCTTCGACCTGGCCACCGGCAGATTGCTCTGGTGCAAAGAAGAAGGCGTGTTCGGCACGTGGCTCAGCTACTCGGCCGAGGGCGACGTCCTCATCGAGGCCGGCCTGTACGGGGCCGACTCCCTGCGCGACGAGGCGCGGGGAATGCGGGCCTACCGCGCCCGCGACGGCGAGGAACTCTGGCACAGCCCGCACGCCGCAGGGCCGCCGCTGCTCCGCGGCAACTGGGTCATCGACGTCCACCAGCATGACGCCTGTGGCCTGCTGGACGGCAAACCGGTTGTCGTCCGCGACCCGCTGACCGGGGTGCTGCAGCCTTGGCGCTGGACCCGCTCCTATGGCTGCAACACGCCCGCAGCCTCGCAACACTTGCTCACCTTTCGTTCCGGCGCGGCGGGCTACTACGACTTGGCCCGTCTGGGCGGCACCGGCAACTGGGGCGGTTTTCGTTCCAGTTGCACGAACAACCTGGTCATTGCGGGCGGCCTGGTCACGGCCCCCGATTACACGCGGACTTGTACCTGCAGCTACCAGAACCAGACCTCCCTGGCGCTTTACCCGGATCCGGACGCCGAAATGTGGACCTATCAGGGGGCCGCCAGCCCCGGGGGGGCGCCGATCCGGCGTTTGGGTGTGAACTTCGGTGCGCCCGGCAACCGTCTGGACGATAACGGCACCCTCTGGCTGGAGTACCCGAAGGCCACCGGCATGGCGCCGCGCGGCGCCCGTTATCCGGACGTTCAGGCCGACGGCGATGCTGCGCAACCGGAGTTCTTCCGCCGGCACTCGTCGGTGGTCGCCGGGCCGATGGCGTGGGTTTGCTCCTCCGGCATGATCGGCGCCCGCCGCGTCAGCGTGAACCTGATTCCTCCGGCCCGAACGGCCATCGACGCCGTCCCCGGCGCTTCACGGCGGTACACGGTGCGGTTGTATTTCGCCGAGCCGGAGGGCCTGGCCCCGAGAGATCGGGTCTTTAGCGTCTCGCTCCAGGGCCGGGAAGTGCTGGCGGCATTGGACGTCGTCGCGGAGTCCGGCGGTCCACAGCGATCGTTGATCAAGGAGTTTCAGGGCATTGTCGTTGACGGTCAACTCGTCCTGGCGATGAAGCCTCTCGGCCCACGGCCGACGCTGCTTTGCGGGCTGGAGATCGCCGAGGAAGGTGTCGCCAAGAGCCAAAGCAACGCCCAAGCACCTGATCTGCGATCAACGGCCAGTTCAATCTTCATCGACGCGGAGATCATTGTCAATCCATCGGCGGGCGATGCGGAATAGTGTGGTGCGAATTGCGGAAAAGACGCATTGCGGAAAAGACGCACTGGACTGGATGCCCGGGATGAATTAGAATGAACGATCGTGTCCCCGCCTCGCGCATCCAATAGCCCGACCCGCCCCTGTTGAATCTTCCTCACGGAGCCCTGCCATGCCCAGCCTGTTCGGAGTCGCGCCAGTTCTGATCGGCCCGCTCCAGGTGCTGTTGGCGCTGTTGCCGGCGCTGGTGCTCTCGCTTCTGGGGGCGCTGGTGGCGCTGTTTCGACCGCGCGTGATAAGGACGGGCTTGAAGGTGCTTTGGCGGCAGAAGGCGGCCACCGCCGTGGTGGTCGCGCTGGCGGGACTGGCCGTTTACGGGCGGACGCTGCTGAGCGGTCCGGCCGCAGCCGTATCGAGCGAAGAGCGCGAGGGGCAGGACTGGCCGATGTTCCGTGGCGATCTGAAGCGCCGGGGCGCCAGCGGCGCCGTCGAAGAACCGGCCCACGGCGGCGTGCAATGGAGCTTCACCGACGGCTGCAAGACCTTCTACGCCACGCCGGCGGCGGTCGGCAACCGCATCTACGTCGCTTCCGCCGACAAGGGCCCGCTGCGCGATCGCGGCGCGATCTATTGCCTGGACGCCGACACGGGCAACCTCGTCTGGAAGTCGGCCCCCCGCGGCTACCTGGCCACGTTCTCCTCGCCGGTCATCTCCGGCAAGTATCTCGTCTGCGGCGAGGGACTCCACACCACGCGCAACGCGCGGGTCGTCTGTCTCGATGTCAGCCAGGCCGGAAAGGTCCTCTGGACCTACGAAACGCACAGCCACGTGGAAACGACCCCTTGCATCGACGGCGACCGGGTGTACCTGGGGGCGGGCAAAGACGGCTATTATTGCCTGCGATTGGAGCCCGACGCGGCTGGCCAGCCGGTCGTCGTCTGGCACGTCCCCGGCGAAAAGCTGCCCGACGCCGAGACCTCGCCCGCCGTCCGCGACGGCCGGGTGTACGTCAACCTGGGCAGGAGCATTCATGCGGTCGTCTGCCTCGACGCCGCGACCGGCGATGAGATCTGGCGCGTCGCCGCCCCCTACTCCGTGTTCGGCGCGCCCATGCTCATGGGCGACGTGGTCTTCGTCGGCATGGGCAATGGGAACTTCATCCAGTCGGCCGAAGAGGTTCGGGCGGTCGTGTTGGAGAAACTCAAGAAGCAGGGAAAGAGCGCCTCGGAGCTGGCCGCGGCGGCGAAGGATCTCGGGCCGGCCGGCGAAGTGTGGTGCCTCGATGCGCGTACCGGCGAAGTGAAGTGGAAGTTCCACCTGGGGCAGACCGTGCTCGGGGCCACGGCCGGCGGCCGCGATCGGCTGTACTTCGCCTCGCGCGACGGATTCGTGTACTGTCTCTCGCTGGCGGGCAAGGTCCTTGCGAAGTGGAACGCCCACGCGCCGATGGTGACCTCGCCGGCGCTGGCCGGCAATCACGTCTACGTCGTGACCGAGACCGGCAAGCTCTACGGCCTTCGGGCCGACGACCTGGAACTGGCCTGGGAGGCCACCTTGGGGCTGACGGGACCGTTCGTCAGTTCGCCCACGGTGGCCCGCGGCCACGTGTATGTCGGCTCGGCGCAGGACGGCCTGCTGTGCTTGGGCCAGCCTGGAGGCGTTGTGGAGGAACCTCGTTGGGCCGGCCAGGCGGGCGGGCCAGGCCAGGGCGGGAACCTCGACGGACAACCGATCCCCGAAAAAGGCAATTTCGCCTGGCAGTTTCCCGAGGACGAGGGCGACGCGGCCGGCCAACTCGGCGTCAGCGCGCCGCCGGCCTGTCTCGGGCAGTTCTTGTTCGTTCCCGTCCACGGCAGCCGCAACGGCGTCGTCTGCCTGCGCGACGATCCGAAGGGCAACCGCGCGGCGGTCGAACTGTGGCACGCGCCGTCGGCCCACGGCGTGCGGCTTTCGCCCGCCGCCGATGCCCGGTCGGTCTGGTTCGTCGATGGGCAAAAGGGCGACGCCGGCCGCCACTTGTGGTGTGTCGACGCGGCGCAAGGAAAGTCGCAGTGGAAGCTGCCGGTGGCAGACGCGGCCTCGGGCGAATTCCTGATCATCGAGGGCGGCGGACTGATCGCGAGCCGGGCCGACGGCCTGACGCATTTCGACCGGGCCGGCGCGATCGTCTGGCAACGGCCCCTCGGCCAGGTCCGCGGCGTGCCGGCCTGCACGGACGACATCGCCGTGGTCGCAATCGAGAGCCCGCCGTCGCTGGCGGCCTTGGATCTGCCGAGCGGTTCGCTGCTTTGGCGCGTGAGTTTGGCGGCAGCCCCGACCGCCGGACCGGTGATTCACAAGCGCGCCCTGTACGTCGGCACCCCCCAGGGCATCGCCGCCTTCAGCCTGGTCCGAGGCGAGCTGCTGTGGCAAAACACCACCGGGCAACCGGGTAGCGACCTGGCGCTGGGCAGGGAGTGGATCGCCTGCGTCAACACGGGCGGCCAACTCGTGCTCGTCCGTCCCGAGGACGGCGGCCTGGCGAAAACAATCGCCGGCGATTTTCTGCCCAACGTGCCGCCGTTGGTCGTACGCAACGTTATCCTCCTGGGGGATAAGACCGGCCTCTTGCAATGCGGCCCCGACGCGGTCGCCGCCCTCTGGATGCGAACCGATTGGCTCGGCAAGTTGACCTCCGCGCCGGTGATGGCCAATTCGCGAGTCTATTTCGGCACCGGCACGTGCGGCCTGGTCTGCGCGCAAGGGAAGGAGACGCGATGACCCGGGCGACACGACGATGGGTCTATCCCTTTGGCGCCGGGCAACCTCAGGCGGCCGAGGCGGACAAGGACCTCCTGGGCGGCAAGGGGGCGAGTCTGGCGGCGATGAGCCTCGCGGGCCTGCCGGTCCCGCCCGGCTTCACGATCACCACCGAGTGCTGCCGCGCGTTCTTCGACGGCGGCCAGCACTGGCCGACGGGCCTCGAAGAGCAGGTCCGCGAGCACCTCGACGCGCTGGAACAGGCGGCGGGCCGGCGATTCGGCCGCGGGCCCCGGCCGCTGCTGGTCTCCGTACGCTCGGGGGCCGCCGCCTCCATGCCCGGCATGATGGACACCCTGCTCAATTGCGGCCTGCACCCCGGCCTGGCCGAAGAGATCGAAACTCCGCGGGAATTCTGGGCGGCCTACTTGCAGTTCATCCCGATGTTTGCCCGCACCGTTGCCGGCATTCCCGCAGAGGTCTTTGCCGCAGTCGAGGAGAAAAGCGACCCGCAAACCGCCGGCCCGCGACTGGCGCAGTGCTATCTCGATCTGTATGGCGAGAAGGCCGGCCGACCCTTCCCCACCGAGCCCTGGACGCTGCTGGTCGAGTGCATCGACTCGGTCTTTCGGTCGTGGAACACCCCGCGGGCGGTCGCCTATCGGCAGCGGCACGGCTTCGACGGCCCCTGGGGAACGGCCGTCAACGTGCAGGCCATGTTTCCTTCGCAGGTCTCCGGCATCCTCTTCACTCAGGACCCCAACCGCCTGACCGCCGGCCAGATAATCCTCGAGGCGTCCTATGGGTTGGGCGAGGCGGTCGTCTCCGGCGACGTCACGCCCGACCGGTACACGGTCAAACGCGATGATCTTGGAAGCTGCCAATTGGTCCTGGGGAACAAGAGCCGCCGGGTAACGGCGCTGGGCGACACGCTCGGCCGCGACCCGGGCGAGCCGAGCCTGACACCCCCGCAAGTGGCCGAAGTCTGCAAGATCGGCCTGGAGATCGAGGCACATTTCGGGCAGCCGATGGATATCGAGTGGGGCTGGGCCGACGGCCGGTTCGCCCTCTTGCAGTGCCGGCCGATCCGAGGGCTGGACGTCGCGGGCGACCAGGAGGCCGGCCGCCAGGCGGAGATCGCGCGGCTCAGGACGTTGGCCGACGGGCGGCGCCGCGTGTGGGTCGCGCACAACCTGGGCGAGACGCTCCGGGCGCCCATGCCTTTGACCTGGAGCATCGTCGGCCGCTTCATGAGCGGGTCGGGTGGATTCGGCCGGCTCTACCAGGACTTCGGCTATCGCCCCTCCGCCCGGGTGTGCCGCGACGGGTTCCTGGAACTCATCGGCGGGCGGATCTACGCCGACCCGGACCGCGTGGCGCAGTTGTTCTTCGGCGACCGGCCGGTCCTGCGCTACGACGGCGATGCGCTGGTGAAGGACAGCAGCCTGTTGGAGCGAGCCCCCACGCGGTTCGACCTGGAGAAGACCGACGGCACACTGCTGCTCCGTCTGCCCGGCACGATCCGCGGGCTGCTCCGCGCCTCGCGGCTCACCCGCCGGGCGCGGAAGACGGTTCTCGCGCGATTCGAGCAAGAGGCCCTTCCGCCGTACCTGGAATACGTGAAGCGGAAGCGCGAGGAGGACCTGGGCCGGCTCGGCACCGTCCAATTGTGCGCCGAACTCGGCCAGCGGGCGGCCCGCGTGCTCGACGAGTTCGGCAAGGAATCGCTCAAGCCGGGCTTCTTCGGAGGATCGGCCCTGGGCGACTTGATGGACCTGCTGGAGCCGCTGCTCGGGCCGGAAGACGGCTCGCAACTGGCCTGCACGCTCACGGCGGGCCTGGAGGGCGACACCACGGCCGCCCAGAACCAGATGCTCTACGAAGTCGCCCGCGGCACGACCCCCATCGAACATTTTCTCGATGCCTACGGACACCGCGCGATCGGCGAGATGGAACTGGCCCAGCCGCGCTGGCGCGAGGACCCGCAGGCCTTGCGGCAGCCGCTCGCGACCATGCGGCGCGGAGGCCGCTCGCCCGAGGAGATCCACCGCGAGCAGACCCGGCGGCGGCTCGAAGCGGAAAAAGAACTGCCCGATCTCCTCGTCCGCCTCGGCGGCAGTTCCTTCCGCGAGGAGATCGAGGCCGCGCTCCGCGAGGCCCGGACGCTCTTGCCCTATCGCGAGTCGGGCAAACATTACCTGATGATGGGCTACGAGCTGTTGCGGCAGACGATCCTGGAACTCGGCCGGCGGTGGGAGCTGGGCCGCGATGTGTTCTTCCTCGATGTCGACGAACTCGACCGCTACGAGCAGGAGTCGGCGGCGCTTCGCCAGCGGATCGCCCGGCGCAAAGTCCGCTGGCAAGCGCTTCAGCGGCTCGACATGCCGGACGTGATCGATTCAAAGGACCTCGACCGGCTCGGCCTGCCCCGCGAGTATGCCGCGGCGGCGGAACTGTCGGGCGATCCTGTGTCGGCCGGAGTCGCGACGGGCACGGCCCGCATCGTCCGCGACCCCGCCGAGGCGGGCGACCTGGGCGCGGAGTTCATCCTCGTTTGCCCATCGACCGATCCCGGTTGGACCTCGCTGCTGGTCAATGCCCGGGGCCTGATCGTCGAGCGGGGCGGCGTGCTTTCGCACGGGGCGATCGTCGCCCGCGACTTCGGCATCCCCGCCGTCGTCTGCCCCGACGCCACGAGCCGCCTGCGCGACGGCGCGCGAATCCGGCTGGACGGCAGCCGGGGCGTGATCTGCGTGTTGGACGGGACTTGAGCCATGGGAACGCTCTTGAACGACGCCATACTGAAAATCGCCGACGCCTTGCTCGGCTGGCTCCTGCGGCTGCCGCCGGACGTCGCGCTGCTGCTGATTGCCGTCGGCACCGCCGCCGTCATGGTGCTGGCGCGGCTCTTCACGACCGATCAGGACCTCTTGCGACGCTGCGACCAGGACAAGCGGCGGCTCAAGCAGCTTATCCGCGAGGCCCGAGCCCGCAAGGACAAGGCAGCCGTCCAGCGGCATCGCGCGACCATCGGCCGAATCGGCTTGAAGACGATGCGGGCCGAAGGGCTGCCGCTCCTGGCGGCGATCGTGCCGGTCGCCGTCCTGGGCACCTGGTGCTTCCAGCGGTTGGCATGGGTGGCCCCCGAGGCCGGACAGCCGGTCGCGGTGGTCGCCTATTTCCCCGTCTCAGCGGCGGGCCAGTTGGTCCACATGGTCCCGCAGGACGGCCTCGCGGCCGAAGACGGATGGATCCAGGAGATCGTGGCCGATACGGCACCGGGGTCGGCTGAGGCGAAAGCCGCCTGGCGACTGACGGGCCAGTCGCGTCCCGAACCTTATACCCTGGAGATCCGCTACAAGCGGGCCGGATATACGAAGGAACTCCGGATCGGACAGCGCGTCTACGCGCCGCCCGTCGAGTCGTACGGCGACGGGAAACCGCTGGCTCGCGTGGAGACGGAGCTCCGGCCGGTCGACTTCTTCGGCCTCGTGCCGCGCATCCCCTGGCTTGACCTGCCCCAGTGGTTGGTCGCATACTTGCTCATTGCCTTTCCGTCGGTGAGCCTGTTGAAACGGGTGATGAGTATCCATTGAGCACTGCAACTACACTCGTGCCGCCCGAGAACGTGGCGGCGATGGCCGAGGCCGCGCACGAACGGGAGGACCGGACATGATGTCCTCGCGGGCGCGGCTACGTTGCGTTCTCAGCGGCGGCCAACCGGACCGATTGCCCGTCACCACGCACCACCTGATGCCGTCATTCCTGCGGAACCACCTCCAGAACGCTTCCGAGCAGGAATTCTTCGACCGCTTCGGTCTGGATGCGATTCGCTGGGTGGTGGCACATCGCGCGGACGCCGCGGCCGGCGAGTACGCCGATCCCGCGCAGCGTCCGCCCGGGTCTCTCGAGGCCCGCCGCATTGCAACGGCCCATTGGCGCGTGGAAACCGAGGCCATCCCGGGCGCGGAGTTGCCGACCACGCGCTATCGCTTTGTCACGCCGCGCGGCCAACTGAGCATGATACTCCAGGCCAACGAGCACACGGCCTGGGTAACGGAGCGCCTGATCAAGGAGAAACGCGACATCGATCTCCTCGGCGAGTTCATGACCGCACCCAAGTGCGACACCGCCGCCGTGAACGCCGCGGCCGATGCGTTCGGCGAGCGGGGGATCGTGCGCGGGCACATCTGCTGTTTCGACGCGTTTGGTCAGCCGGGTTGCTGGCAGGACGCAGCCTGCCTGGCCGGCATCGAGAAACTCATCATGGCGACCTACGATGATGCGGCCTGGGTCCACGAGCTGTTGGGCGTTCTTCAGCGGCGCAAGCTGACCTTTACGCGGTCGCTCACCGGGGCCCGCTACGATTTGCTCGAGCTGGGCGGCGGCGATGCCTCCTCGACGGTCATTTCGCCGGCGCTGTTCGACCAGTTCGTGGCGCCCTACGACGCGCCCATCATCGAGGCGGCCCACGCCGCGGGGCAACGGATCGTCTACCACACCTGCGGCGGCATGATGCCGCTGCTGGAACGGATCGCCGCCATGGGGCCTGATGCGATGGAGACCTTCACTCCCAAGGCAATGGGCGGCGACGCCGACCTGGCCGAAGCCAAGCGGCGGATCGGCGACCGCGCGTGCATGATCGGCGGCTTCGACCAGTTCCATTTCTTCACCGGCTGCACGCCTGCGGAAGCCCGGGCCGAGGTCCGCCGCTGCTTCGAGGCGGCCGGCGCGGGGGGCGGCTACATCCTCAGCCCATCAGACCATTTCTTCGAGGCCGATCCTGTTTTGATCCAGGCTTTCGCCGAGGAGGCAAAATGCTGCGTTTACACGTGATTGAGTTTTCAACCGAAGGAGGCGTCTCGTGCGAGCTTCTTGGATAAACACCGCGGCTGTGATCCTGGCCGCCGCCGGGCCCTGGTGTTTTCCCCAGCCGACCGCGGGCGCCGACGGAGTTCGGAATGACGGGCAACGTCTGGCAATGGTGCGCCGACTGGTATGAGAGCGAGCATGTCCAGCAGCGCGGCCCATGCTACTCGCCGCTGAGTTGCGTGGGAAAAGGTTGTGGATGATTAAGATGGGAAGACCATTGTTGCGGGGAGCGTATCCGAGCGGGGTATGGGAAGGTGGCGGCGATCCTGTGTAGACACAACGAAAACATCATCCTCACAAGTGACGGAGAGAAATCATGGAATGGAAACGGTTCCTTGGCCTGGTGGCGGAGGCAGTTCTCGCGTCGACGCTCGTCCATGCCGGTAAATTGCCTGCAAGCGAGATCAGCAGCGATTCCACATGGCCTGAATTTCACGGCCCAGGCCGGTTGAACATCTCCGCCGAGAAGAACCTGCTGAAAAAGTGGCCGGAGGGCGGCCCGCGACTACTCTGGAAGTATTCCCAATGCGGCGACGGGTACTCCGGAGTTTCGATTGCCGAAGGGAAAATCTTCACGGCTGGCGACTTCGACCGGGCAGAAATGCTCCTGGCGCTCGATATGCAAGGCGAATTGTTGTGGAAGTCGAAAAACGGCGAGGCGTGGCAGAAAGCCTGCCCCGGATCGCGCACGACGCCCACCTATAGTCGAGGAGTTCTGTTCCAGATGAGTCCCACCGGCCGGTTGGCGGCCTTCGGAGCCCAGACGGGCGAGCAACTTTGGGCCGTGGATCTCCGGGCGGCGTTCGACGCCGAATATGGAGTTTGGGGACTGGCCGAAAATGTGGTCGTCGAAGGCGACAAGGTCTTGTGCATGCCGGGCGGCTCGAAAGGCCGCGTCGTGGCGCTCGACAAGCGAACCGGAAAAACAGTCTGGACCAATACCCAGATCGAGCATACGGCCGCTTACTGCTCTCCGTTGGTTGTCACCTGCGGCGGCGCGCGGCAGTTGATCACGCTGACGCAGAAGTCGGTGGTCGGCGTGGATGTCGAGACAGGCAAGACACTATGGTCCGCCCCCTTCGTTCCCAAGTCTCCGCAGAACGCGCTCACGCCTGTTTTCCACGACGGATACGTGTTTGTCGCCTGCGGCCACTCGACCGGCGGCACCGTCCTCAAGATCGACATGGAATCACACACGGCCAGGCGTGTCTGGCATCGTGAAGATCTGGACAACTGCCACGGCGGCGCGATCTACCTCGATGGGAACCTGTATGGCTGCGGATGCCGGCAGGGTGGAAAGAACTTCTACTGCGTCGACTTCATCACGGGCGAAACCAAGAGGCTCGACAAGACGCTGGGCAAAGTCGGCATTACTTGCGCCGACGGGATGATCTACTGCCTTAATCATCAGGGCACGATGTCGTTGTTGGCAGCCACCCCGCAGGGATTCGACATCGTAAGCCAGTTCCATCTGAAGAAGAAGCCCGCCAACACTTACCTTGCGCATCCTGTGGTCTGCGGCGGGCGGCTATACATTCGATGCAACGAAGACCTTTTCGTTTTTGACGTTCGCGGCAATTGAGTATGCGGCGATGCAAAGACGGACGTGAAACACACCCTGACGCCTCTCGCCGCCCTGCTCCTGGCGCCGCTGGCCGCGCACGCCGCCACTAGCAGCCCTTCCTTCTCGAAGTACTCGAAAATCGCGATCCGGTCGTCGAGCATGTACGACATCAGGCGGTGGATCGCCTCCGGGTTGTCATAGACCCAGTACAGCAGGCCCTGGTTTCCGATGAACCGGTAGTCTGGGTGGAATGGCCCAGGTGCTCCACGACAAGGAGCTTCTCATTCTTGAAGTTTCCCGCCGGAAAGCACCACAAAACCTCTTGGCATGGGCCGGTTTGCCGCCGAGAGGTCCCGGCAGGCATGACGTGGGCAAGAACCGGCGTTTTGGCAATTTCGCCGATCAAACTGAACCTTTTGGGCCGCCGAGACAAGTAATGGCAGGATTACCTCGGCAGCGGTTATCCCAAAAGGCTTGACGGTACTTCCGGTGGTACTCGTTTTGATGGCGGTTTCTTGTACCGCCCGGGCCAGACCCCCGGTTCCTTTACTTGATGGAGGATCGACGATGAGTGTGTTCAGTTCTTCATGGCGCTGCTCGTTGGCGGCGACCGCAATGTGGGCCCTGTTGGGTCCGAACCCCGGCACGGCAAGTGCCGAGGAGCAACCACGGCAAAAAGAAGGGAAGCGGGCCGTCACAGTAACCAGACTTCCCGGCGGCGGTGTGCAGATCATCATCGCCGAAGGAGGCGAGGGCCAGGCAGGCGAGGCTGTGAAAGTCCAACGGGGGCAGGCGATCCAGGCCGCGAAAACACGCGAAGCCGCCGAGAAGGCCCGCTCGCAGGCGGAAGTCAGAGAGCATGGCGGGTTTGCCCTCTTCGGTGCCGGAATCAATGCGACGGTGCAAGCCGTTCCTCCGTTGGGCGGCCGGATCAAGCGCGAGAAGGAACTCGCCGCGCAGGCCCTAATGGTCTTCGAGAAGATGGAAGCAGCCAAGCGTGCGGGCAAGGAGGGCGTTGCCCACGAGCTATGGGAGCAGTTAGACGCCATCCAGCGTGAAGTGCGGAAGGTGTGCCAGCCCGTTCCCCCCACCGGCATACCGCCCTTGGGTGACCGGTTGAAGCGTCAGTATCGACTCGCCGCGGAGGCGCAGGATCTCTTCGCAAAGTGGCAATCGGCCCAGCAGCAGGAGGGCAACGAAGCGGTTGCTCGCGAGCTTTGGGAGAAGTTGGATGCCGTCCAGCGCGAACTGCGCCAGGTGTGCCAACCCGCTCCCTACAGTTCCAGCGGCGAGCGGCCGGTCATCGGGCAGACGGTTCCCGCGCCGGCGCCGTTTTCGTGTCCTTTGCAGGCAGTGGCCCCTGTGGCACCGGCCTCCGCCGCTCCGCAGCGCGGATATTGGAACCGCGAATCCATGGTCCACGCGATGCGCGAGATGAATGAGAAGGCCGCAAGACTCGCCGCGGAAGGCAAGAAGGAGCAATCCGAGGCACTCAAGCACGAGGTCCGGGAACTCCAGGAGTCCTTGGAGCGACTCCCCCAGAGGCCCCCCCAACCGAGAACCAAGCATCTGAATATGCCGAACGCAGGCCAACCGGCGGATCCGTTCGCAGCGAGCCCGGCGGATCCAGGCATCCAGCAGCTCCGCAGCGAAGTGCAAGACCTGCGCAATCAGGTGCGGGAGATCAAGGAGTTGCTCAGAGCGAAGTGGCCTTCTGGAACGTGAGGGACGCCGACAGCGGGAAGACGCCGTAGATGCCACGGGTGAAGACGAGGTTGATGAAGTCGTCCATCTCGAGGATGCGGCACTTGGGCACGATGACGACGTCGGAATCGTTGAGCCAGATTTCGCCGCGCGGGCAGGGCTGCTTGCCGCGAAGCGCCCCTTCAAGGTTGACCATGGTGGCCATGAGCCGCCAGTCGTCGCCGCGGCGGAAGACGACGATCTGCAACAGGTTCGCCCCCACGTTCCAACTGCCGGCCATCGAGACGGCCTGGAGGATCGTCGTGGGGCCGACCATCTCGAACCGCCCGGGAGTGCGGACCTCGCCGAGCACGTAGACGAACCGCGGCGCCCGCTGCGTCAGGATCGGAACGACCTCGATGCCCTCGACCGCCTGGCGGTAGCGTTCGTTGACTTCCTTCTGGATCTCGGGGAGGGTCAGGCCCTGGACGCGGATGCAGCCGACGGCCGGCAGCGAGATCGTGCCCTCGGGGGTGACTCGGAGGTCGATGGCCTGCCCGCCGGCCACGCCGGCCCGCCGGTCCACCGTCGCCCGCAGGTCTTCCAGCTTCGTGTTGAACTTCGTCGGAGTGACGGTGATCGACGGGACCTTGTAATACTTCTTGTACAGTTCCTCGAGGCGGTCGCGGACCTGGGCGGCCGACTGCCCCGCCGCGTGTACCGGACCCAGCAGGCGGAGGGTGATCGTTCCGTCGGGCAGGACGAAGACCGAGGCATCGATGGCGGGGTCCGTGAGCGATTCGACCTTGACCTCGTCGCCGACGTTGAGTTGGTAGGGGTTGGGCTGCTCGTCGCGGGTCAGCCGGTACATCATTTCCAGGGCGTCGTCCACGCGGACGCGGTACTCGGGCACGTGGGCCAGCCGGTCGTGGCCCGTGTACTCCCCCTGCGCGTAGGCCTGCCAGGCGATCGCCCGGGCCTGCTCCCAGCGGCAGCGACGGTCCGGGCAATTCGAGCAGTCGACGCCGCAGATCGGGCAGGGCGCCGCCGGTCCCAGCGCCTGGCACAGCACAATCTCGCCCGGAAGCGGCTTCGGCCCACACCAGCCCGAAGCGCAAGCGAGGGCCCCGCCTTTCCTCCGACCCTCGCTTGCGCTTCGGGCGAGTGAGGCGGCGGGAGAACCGGCTTTTCCAACAGAGCCGTCCGGCGACTCATTTCCGGGTGGGGGCAGCAGGAGCTTTTCCTGAGCAGGACGGGCCAAGACCCAGCCGCCGATCGCCAGGCCGCACGCCGCCAACAGCAGCCATAGCCGCGGCCGCTGCAGTTCATCAAGCAACCTACGCCGCCTATCGGCCATCGCGTTCATGACAAGCCTTTCCGAACTCTCTCACTTTTGGATCTGGCCGGAGGACCACGGCCGCCAACTGGTGGACGGTTGATTGCTGGGCGGGGCTGCGAAGTCGTCGGCGGTCAGCCTGCCCGGCGCCGGGGCCGACCGCGGCGCGTCGGCCGGCTGGCCGCCGGGGGGCCCGAGCGCCCCGGGCAGAACCCACTGGACCAAACCGCCGGCCGAGCCCGTCATCCCGCGCAGCCGCGACTCCTCGACGCGCCGGGCCGCCTCCGCCCGCTGCCGCGCGGCGGCCGCCAGTTGCGGTTGCCCCAACTGTTGGTAGACCATTGCGAGGTTGTTCAAGTTGACGCTGCCGGGATATACCGAGACGCTGTGCTCCAGCGACCGCCGCGCATCGACGGGACTGCCCGCGTGCGCCAAGAGGACCCCCAACTCGTTGGACGCGAGGTAGTTCTGCGGGAAGACCAGGAGCGATGCCTGGAAGAAGACCATCGCCTTGGGCTCCGCGGCCTGGATTTCGCCGCTCTTGTGTTGGGCGATCGCCGCGTGCAGTTTTCCGAGGGCACAGAGGGCCGCCGAGCCCGCTACTTCATGTCCGGCGGCGAGCGCCAACTGCTCCTGCGCGAAGGTGAAATAGGTCTTCACGGCCGCCATCGGGCGGAGATCCTCGGCCGGCGTATTGTGCAGGACGGGCGTCCGGTGGCCGGCCGCAATCGACGCGACGTTCATGTCGGCTTCGAGCTTGGCGCCGGTGGGGATGAAGTCCTGGACTTCCTTCAGGGCCGTCAGGCCGGCGCTGAGCGCCTGGCCGCGGGCGGCGGTGCGGTGCTCGTTGTCCAGGCCCTGGGCCACCAGCCGCAGTGCGGCGGTGAATTCCGCGCGGGCCGCGAAGCAGGCCCCGCGGTTGGCCAATTCGTAGCCGTAGAGGGTCTGCCGGTCGGCCTGCCTGGCAATGGTCTCCATTCGCTCGGATCGCACCGGCGCCTCGGCAGGCATGAGCAGGTGGCTGGGCGGGGAAACCGGGGTCGGCCCGGCAACGACGCTGCCCGATGGGGCCGGCGGCGCCTGGCGGGCCTCCCTAAGGACCGGCGAGTCGGCAAGTGGGGGACTGTCCCGATTTTCGTCCGACGAAAATGGGACTGTCCCCTTCTGAAGTGCAGCAAGTGGGGGACTCTCCCGATTTTCGTCCGACGAAAATGGGACTGTCCCCTTCTGAAGTGCGCCGGTCCTAGGCTCCGGCTCGGGCTGGGCCGCCGGGAGCCCGGCCATGTCTGGCGGCAGCGGAAGGGGCGGATCGGCCCCCCAAACGCCGCTACGCGGGGCGGCCGGATCGCTGCCGTCCCGCGCAGCGGCGCAGACGACCTCGGGAGAAAAATCGGAACAAACGGCCCGGGTTGCCACCACCTGCTCCGGGCGGGGCAAGTTCCGCAGCAACACCGGCAGCCAGGCAACGGCGGCCAACGCGAGTCCGGCCAACGGCACGGCCATGCCGACCACCGCCGACCATGGGTACATGGTGCCCGGGCGGTGCCCGATGGTGGGCGTCCGCAGCCGCAGAATACGTGCGAGGCGATCCATCGTTCTTCCGTGAAGCAGTTCGCTTGGAGTCGGTCTGCCGCCATCCGTTGACGGCACCGGTTGTTGTTACGGATCGACCGGGATTTCGGCTGGTATGAGAGAAACCCGGCGTGCGGGGGCAGGGGCGACGGGGACGGCCCGGCACAGGCGTCATAGTCCTTGCCCGCGGCCTTTCGAGCTGGACCGGGCGACAGGCGCATTTTGCCTGAAAGGCCCGATGGGTGCTTCGCACAAAGCGTGCCTGTCCCCTTTTTCGGGCACATCCGGCATTCTTTGGAGTGCGGCGATTTGTCGCCGCTTCCTTTTGGGTCAGATTCGGGGGGCCCGCGGACGCCTGGCCAATTATTGACGCATTGGGGGAGATATGGTAGCGTCCTGGAATTGCCCTGATTCACTTCGATCCCGTTCCTGGCCGGACCTTCGCATCGGTGAGCGATACGATGGCGTTGATTTGGTTCATCTACGCTGTTATCGCCGCTCTCCTCATCGCGGCTAGCTGGGCTCTGCCACGGCGGCTCGGATCTGTAGGGGTGGTAGCCGCGCATCTCGCAGTTCTGGTTACGTTCGTTATAACCCCCGGCCCCGCACCCTACGAAGGCGGAGTTCAGGCTATTGCAACCCTGCTTGTAGCGTTTCTCTTCAACACCGCCATGTTGCCGGTCTCGCTAACGGCGGCACACAGACGATCGCGGTACGGGGCGGTAATGACCCGCAACATGAAGATAGCCCTTGTTGGTCTTTTGGTAGCCGTACTCGCTATCTTGGCCGCGCAACTGTTTGTGACAAAATGGTTCGGCAAACCGGCGACCACTAAAGAGCTACGCGGGACATACGTTTCCTACTCCGATCTTGCGCGTGATGAAATTCGTCTTTGCGGCGACGGGACATTCTCGCAGTTTGTAGCGATAAAGTGCGGCGCGGAGACGGCTTCCTCCACCGGCTCTTGGAGGTACGACCCCGCGAGCGGCCAATTAGTACTTAACGAGGGGTTCCTACGGACCGTGAGGGAGCTCGCTCGCCATGAGGTAAGTCTGGACCATTCCAAGCCGTCGCGCGGCGTCTGTTCCGCCTCCTTGCCGGTCCGGTACTGGTTCGGACAGTTGTGTTTTGGTCTGGCAAAGTTCGACGAACAGTACTGGAAAGAGAACGATAATTGAAAAGAAAGGCGGACAGGCGCGCTTATCGGCGCCCAGAAAGCGCATCTGTCCCCCTTTCGTGCCCCCGATACGTTGTCCGCGAGACCTTCCTATCGCCGAATCCGGATGCGGCCGCGCGTGATGGTGATCATGACGGGGCCGGTGAGTTCCACCGCGTGGCGGTCAAGCAGTTCGGTCATGCCGCCGACCTGTTGATCCACAGTCAGTTCCACGAGTCGGACGATGGGGCCGTGCGGCAGCCTGCGAACGAAGACGAGTTCACCGAAGTCCTTGTCCTCGGTCACCAGCACACGCTCATCTTGAAGCGCAAGAGCCAGTAGCCGTTCGTCGCTGGCCCTGGGATCGACGGCCACGGCCGACAGCACGTCATGCCCTCTTCCGGCAAGGAAAGCTTCCAGCGAGCGCGACGACACGCAGACGTCGAGCAAGAACTTCATGAGGCATGGGCCCCCGCAATGCGTTCTTGCACTTGCTCACCTGCCATCGACCGATGCGCGTAGGCCAAACACGCCTGGATATCGGCTGGCTCCAGAAACGGATACTCGCGAAGCAGCCGGTCGGGGGCGTCTCCCGCCGCCAGCATTCCGAGCAGGTGTTCAACGGCCATCCGCATGCCGCGGATGATGGGCTTGCCCGCAAAGATCGTCGGGTCCACCGTGATGCGCTCAAGCAATTCGTCTTCAGTCATCGATAAGTCCTCCCATCGCACCCGTTGCGTGCGGCGACGTGGTCGGGATGCTCCACATACCTCCGTCGACACCAGAAAGCCCGTGTCCATTCCGTTACCCTTACCGTCTATTTTACCGAATACCACGGCCCAGTGCTATGAGAGCGGCCCCGCGTCCGGCAAGGAGTTGTCTCTGGTGCTGCAATCCCGGAACAAACCCCGGAATAAGCCGGCCGATGTCTTCGCTATAAGTGATTGGACTCCAATGCCTTAGGCGACCATGCTCCGCATTGCGCAGCACAGGCGGTTCAGCGGTCGAGGCCGCCGAATCCGATGGTCTGCGGCCATGGCAGGACATCATCGCGTGCCTCGAAGACAGTGCCTTCGAGGAAGCCGGCGAGTTTCCGGACGCAAGTCGGGCGCCGCAAGACCCGCAGGGCGTCCATCTCGATTTGCCGGGCACGCTCCCTCGTGATCGAGAAGACCTTGCCCACCTCCTCCAGCGTGTGCCCGCAGCCGTCGGCCAGCCCGTAGCGCAGCCGCAGGATCTCTCGTTGGCGATAGTCGAGGCTCTCGAGCACGTCCGTGATGCGGGACTTGAGCATCTGGTGGTTCGATTCTGTCAGCGGGTCGTCCTCCCGGTGGTCCTTGACGTAGTCGCCGAAGGAGGCGTCGTCGTGCCCGCCGGCAGACTGGTTGAGCGACAGGGGCTCGCGGTCCGCGCGGCAGATGCAGGCGAGCTTGCCCAGCGGCATGCCCACCGCGGCGGCTGTCTCCTCGAAGCGAGGCTCGGATCCGTTCTTTCGGAACAAGCGACGGTGCTCGCCGCGAACCTTGCTCATCGTCTCGATCGCGTGGACGGGGAGCCGGATGGTGCGGCCATGGTCGGCAAGGGCGCGGGTGATGGCCTGTCGGATCCACCAGGTCGCGAACGTGGAGAACCTGACCCGGCGGCGCCACTCGAACTTGTCGGCCGCCCGCATCAACCCCGTGTTGCCTTCCTGGATCAAGTCGAGGAAGCTCAGGCCCCGATTGCGGTATCGTTTGGCGATGGAGACTACGAGGCGGAGGTTGCCGGCGGCAAGGCCGTCTTTGGCGGCCTTGTATTCGGCAAGGAAAGCCGTAGCCTGCGCGATACGGCGGCGGAGGGTGGCCGGGCTCTCCCGCGTCATCCGCATCAGGCGGCACAGCTCGTTGCGCAACATCGCCCGGCGATCCTCCGAGCCGGCAGGGCTGCCCAGTGCGGCGATCTGCAAACCGAACTCGTCCATGCGGGCGGAAATCTCCTTGAGCTTCGCGAAGGCCGCGTGCACGAATTCGATGCGCAGGCCCAATTCCTCGATAAGCCGCGCCGCCCGGTTGCGGCGGGCAAGCACGCGACCCCAAGCGGCGCGGCGTTGACCCGGCAGCCGGCGCTTGCGGATCGCCGTGGCGTAGTCGCGTGCATTCTGCCGCACGAGGCGCCGGAGCGTGTACAGGTTGGGGGCCAGGGCACTGACCAATCGCTGCCTCTCGCCCTGCCGGGCGAGCGAGACTTCCAGCTTGCAATCGAGCCGGCATCGGCCGTCGCCGACGGCCTGGAGCACGGCGATTGCCGACTCGACGGCGTAATCGGTGGCCAGCACCGCGTGCCGGAACCGCCTGCGGGCCCGTTCCACCCGCATGGCAAGCCCCAATTCCTCCTGACGGTTGAGCAAAGGAATCTTGCCCATTTGCATCAGGTAGATGCGGAGCGGATCGTCGGTCCGGACGGCGTCGCTGATGTGCGACGATTCGGGACCCTCGAACAGATCGTTACGTTGCGGACCTTTGTATCGAGGCTTATCACTCATGATCTACCTCCTTGTTCGGCATGACGGCCAGCCTCTTGGCGCAGGGCCTCAGGCCGCGGCAACGACGGTTCTCCGCAAATGGAGTCTCGCCTGGTTCAGACGGCTCTTGACGGTGCCCAGCGGAATCCCCAGCATGTCGGCGGCCTCCTGGTATGCAAGACCGCGCAGCAGGACCAGAACGAGGACTTCGCGCAGGCGGGCCGGGAGCGAATCGACCTGCCGCCGGAGTTTCTGGCGGTCTTCGGTCGTCTCCAACCGATCCGACGGGGGCAGGGCCCGTGCGTCCGGCAAATCCTCCAGGGATCGTCCGTCCGCGTCGGGATCATGGCGCCGCCCCCGCGCACCAAGGCCGAGGCGGTTGTGTCGCCGATTCTGACGGAACAGGTCGATTGCCCGCGTCGTGGCAATGCGGTAAACCCACGGCCGGAACCGCCGGCGCGGATCGAACTCGCGGCGGCGGAGATGGACCGCCAGAAAGGTGGCCTGAAAAGCGTCCTCGGCCAGGCCGGCGTCGCCCAGGTATTTGCGAAGGTAACTGTACAGCGGCCGCTCGTAGCGGCGGACAAGCTCCTCGAACGCCTCGCGAGTCCCCTTCCGCGCGTATTCGACCAACAGGTTCTCATCCGGCCAAGTCGACCACGCGTTCTCTCTGCTCGCGTCAACCGGGACCCCGGCACCGTAGGCGTGATGCCCGCGTCCGGCCTTGGACAGGCATGGTGTCATGGGTTGGGTCCTTTCCTTGGCGCTCGTGTCGCGGCTTCGCCGCGGATCGCGACAAGACGCCTTCGCTTCGTCAGTTCAGCAGCGGGTCTGCCGGAATGTGCTTGATGTGAAAAATGGTACGCAATTGCAGGCGGGAAACCTGTCTTGCAAGCTGCTCCCAGAGATCACGGCTATCAGAAAAGATCTGTTCGGACGTGGCGGGAGCAACCCGCCAAATGCCCTGCTCCACCTCGTCATCCAATTGTCCCGGGCCCCAACCGGCATACCCCGTGAAGACCTTGCACGGGCGCCCCGTTTGCCCCATGAGCGAGAGCACATTCCTCTCTTTGGCAGAAAAGAACACGCCCGGCAGGAGTCGCCGCTCGCCCAGCAGTGCATTCGTGTGGACGGCCATCAATGGCCCTGTCACTGGACCGCCGAAGTTGAACCCCGCCTTTCCCGGGGAAGGCCGCCTGGAGTTGCGTTGCCGGAGGCGGGGGCGCTTTTCGGCGGTCTCATTCACAATGACACCGAAAGCCGCCCGCCGGGTATGTCCGACTACCAGGATGACGACCCGGACGAAATTGGGATCGAGTTGATGGGGAGCCGCCACCAGAAAACGACCTTGAAGGGATTTCATGTCACTGCTCCGTTGTTACTGGTCCACCGCACAACTTGTCCTTAGCTTGGCCCGCCACGCACCGCGGCCGAGAGCTTCCCGGGGGAGCCGCTGGCGGCGGGGCGCGGCGACTGCCTCGCGTGTGCGCTGCGCTCCATCGCCGTGCGGATCGCGTCGGCCAGGTCGTCGTTCTTGTAGGGTTTCTCGATAAAGGCCACCGCCCCGCCCCTCATGGCGCAAGCCACCAGCGGCGCGTCGGCGTAAGCACTGATCACAACCACGTACAGGACGCTCCCCATGGCTCGCAGGCGATCCTGCAGTTCGAGGCCGTTCATGCCGCCCAGGCGGAAATCGACAAGCGCACAGCCTCTCAGGCAAGGGTCATGGCGATCCAGGAACTCCTCGGCGGAACCGAATGTTTCACACTTGATCTTCATGGACGACGCCAGTGCCGCCATGGCTCTGCGCGACTTGCAGTCATCGTCGACGACAAACAGGGTGCCTTGGGATGTCTTCATGTCTGTCACCTGTTATCAGTGCCGTAGCTTCTGTCTCTATGGTAAGGTGGATCGACGTGCCGCAAAGTAGCAATTGGCGCACGTTCTTGCGGGTTCCCGCAGGGGTGACCGATCACGGGGACTGTGCCGATTGTCGCGGCAGCGGCCGTGAAGACGGATTTTGGGTTCGTCACACCCTAAGTGCTGTGCCTGCAACGACTTGCGAGCCGCCATGGCATCCCGGAGATGAGGGAATGAATGCCTTGGAGGGAACGTCGATCACCCGACCAATTCGCCCTCGATGGCGAGCCGGACGAGCTCGGCAACGGACTCGACTCTCATCTTGGCAAAGACCTCGTGCCTGCGGCTTTCGATGGTCCGCGTGCTCATGCTCAATTGCTTGGCGATGACCTTGTTCGGCTTGCCTTGGACGATCAGGTTCATGACGGTCCGCTCGGCCGGCGTGAGCATCGCGGCGCGCTCCCGGATCTCGCAACGGCGCTGGACCTCGGCACGGGTGGCAGTCTCCTGCGCCAGCGCCTTGCGGATGGCGTCCCAAAGCTCCTCTTCGTCGTAAGGTTTCTCCAGGAGAGTCACCGCTCCGGCCTTCATGGCGCGGACGGTCGAACGGGTCCGGGGGTAGGCGGTCAGGACGATCACCGGCAACCGGATGCCTTGCTCGATGAGCCGGTCCTGCAGGTCCAGCCCGCTCATGCCCATCATGCGGATATCGGTCACGAGACAGCCGGGGCAACTCGAGGTGCGGCGTGCAAGAAACTCCTCGCCGGAAGAAAACGCCTCGGCCCGGAGCCCCAAGGAACGCACCAGCGCGCAGACCGATTTCCGGGCGCGCTCGTCGTCGTCCACGACGAAAACCGTGGGTTCAAACGTCATCGGGACGGCCTCCATCCCCGAAGGGAAGAGTGAAGTGAAAAGCGGCGCCTCCCTCGGGGTTGGGTGTGGCCCAGAGCCGTCCCCCGTGGGCCTCGACAATCGTGCGAACAATGGTCAGTCCCATTCCCAAGCCCTGCGGCTTGGTGGTCACGTAGGGCTCGAAGATATTCGTTTCGCTCGCGGGGGGCAGGCCGACGCCGCAATCGGAGACGACCACTTCGACCACCCCGTCGCCGAGCAAGGTCTGAATCGTAATCCGCCGCATGTCCGGCGCGACGCCGTGCATTGCCTCGATGGCGTTGCTCAAGAGATTGACGAAGACCTGCTGGATCTGCACCCGATCTGCCCGTAGCGGGGGCGAAGCGGCGGAGAAGCAAGTCTCCACGGCAACCCGAGCCCGCCGCAGTTCGACGGCGACGAGCCCCAGGGCTTCGGCCGCCACCTCCTCGACGCGGCAAACGGAGCGCAGCGCCTGGCCGCGCCGCGCAAACGACCGCAGGCGTTTCACGACTTCGGCGGCCGACAGGGCGATGTCGGCAATTTCCTCGTTCCATTCGCGAACTCTCTCCAGATCGGGCGGACCTTCTTCGCCCAGCACGTTCCGGACGGCCTTCGCGTAGTTGAGGATCGCGTAAAGGGGGTGGTTCAACTCGTGAGCCAGTTCCGCCGCCATCTCGCCCAGGGTCGAAAGCCTCGCCACATGGGTCAATTGCAAACGCATTTGCTGCAGCGCCTCTTCGGCCTGTTTGCGCTCGGTAATGTCCTCCTTGACGGCCAGAAAGTGGGATATCCGGCCGGCCTCATCCTTGATCGAGGTGATGAGCGCCCGCTCCCAGAACAGCGATCCGTCCTTCGCCTTGTTCAGGAATTCGCCGGACCAGTCGCCTCCGGCCGTGATGGTCTGCCATAGAGTTCGATACTCTTCATCCGAGGTGTGCCCCGACTTGAGGATGCGCGGGTTCTTCCCGAGCGACTCTGCCGACGTGTAGCCCGTCACCTGGACGAATCGCCGGTTCACGTATTCGATGTTGCCGTTGAGATCGGTGATGATCACGTTGACGGGGCTCTGCTCGACCGCCTGGGAGAGCTTGCGCAGCGACTCCTCGGCTTTCTTCCGCGCCGTGATATCGACGAAGGCCGCAATGCACCCCCGCACCCGGCCGTGCTCGTCGTGCAAAGGCGTGGCGCCCCCGAAAAGTGTAATTTGAGCGCCGTCCTGGCGGACTACCTGCATCTCAATATCCCGGATGTCCTTGTTCCGGGCGGCGGCACGTTGCATGGGAAGGTCGCCGCCGCGGAGCTCCTTCCCCCCCGAGAAGTAGCGGTGCGGGGCCGGTGGTTCGCCCAAAGGCGGCGTCAACGAGAAGTTGAGCTTTCCACTAACGCCGTACAATTCACTTGCCGCGCGGTTGCCCCTGATGCGTTGGCACGCCGGATCAAGGGCGACCAGGATCGCCGCCGGCGCGACCTCCATCACTTTTTCGATTTCTTCCACCAGCCCGAGCAACTGCGATTCACTGTCCTTCAGACTGACGACGGATCCTTCCGCCCGGCGACGACCGGCGCGCTGCAAGTTGCTGAGCAGGGTCACGACGGCGCCTGTGAGGAGGAACAGGGCAAGTGCCGATTGGTCCTCAACGCCGTGGACCAGGAAGGAGCCCCGCGGCGGGACGAACAGGTATGTCGAGACTCCCGCACTTGCCGCCAAGGCCAGCAGCGATGGGCCCATCCCGCCATACCAGGCAGTAAGAGCAATGGCGAGGAAACAGGCCGTGTACGGAGCCTGTTCCCGAAGCAGCGGGTCGAGCAGGAAGCGTAGTGCGGTTGCCAGCGCCACCGCTGCAAACGCAAAAGCATAACGCAGTAGCCGGGAGCCACGAGTTCCGGGCATCAGTTTGCCCTATTACGATGTGGCAAGACCAAGGGCCGGAAAAAAGGGGACAGTCCCCATTTGCCGGAACGGCCCGGAGGTTGCTACGCACAAATGGGGACTGTCCCCTTTTTTCCTCCGGGGCGGATTGTACATTACTCCTGCGAGCAAGGCAATCCCCCGCGCGGCGACCTTGGGATGCGTTCGCCGGATGCCTGCTGTTCTTCGGGCTTTCGCGATTGCCCGCTTTTCTTGGTACGCCAGCCTTGACGACGGGGTCTCACCCCGAGCCTTGGACGAAGCTGTACGGTGGCCAGGGACCAAGAATGGTGGATTGCCAGCCGGTCGTTTCGGCCTTGAACGTCGCCAGGCGATCCAGAAGGGTCCGAAAGAGAGTCCGCTCGACCAATAGCGCCAGCCGCAGCGTGCCCGGCGGCTCGGGCGAGAGCCTTCGCCAGTCTCGATAGAAACCCTCGACCGCCCGCATGCACCTCTCCGCGGCAAGTTGGGCGTGGCGGTGCGCCTGGTCCTGCCTCCGGTACAACGCCCGCCGAGCGGCTAAGTACTGCTCCGGCGAGTCCCCCGGCATAGGCGGCCCGACGCACACCACCGGGGCCGGCTCGTGCGGGCTGGGGCAAAGCTCGATCCGTAGGCCGATCTCCCCGGTGCCCGAGAGTCGATCGAGTTCGGCCAGAATCGCATCATGCCGCCGGCGGAGCAGGTCGCAAACGGCCTGCTCGTCGGGCAGGGCCCCGCCGAACCGCATCGGGAGGACGTCGGCGTGCCGGTGGATTTCGGCCAGTAGGGCCGCGTGCTCCAGCGGCGTGAGTTGTCCGACCGAGACTGCCGCGGCAAGCGGGCCGTGGATTAGCCAGGCGCATCCGCGGATCGGGCACCGTGCGGAGCACGGTCGCCGCGGCTGTTGCCGCGGCTGTTGCTGGCGGATGTCCGCGCTACGACTGATGCCCAGCAGTTGGAGTGGCAACGCAGTCTCCTTCAGCATCCAACGAGGGACAGAAATGGTAGGCCGGCCAGGGCCCGGTCACTTCCAAGTCCAGCCTTTGTCCGGCCAGGGCGCCACGGAGACGCCCGCACGCGGCCTGGAACCCCGGTTCACCGTGGCGGGCCAACAGGCAGGCCGCGTACCAAACCATCTTTTGCGGACGCCCCAGCAGATCGCGGGGCAAGGGGCGAAGCTGCCGCCAATCGTCGGCCAGGCGCTGGAGTGCGTCCGCCACCGCGGCGAGTTCCTGCCGGACGGTTGCCTGGATCTCCCGGCGGCGGATGCCCTGCGCCTGCCGGGCGGCCAGATACGCGGCGCCTTCGGAAGAAGCGCGGACGGCGCAAGGAGGAAAAGCCCCCGGACTGCGTCCGGGGGTTTCGTCAAGATATACCTTGACGGACCACTCGCGGCGATCGCCGAGCCACCGCAGAAAGCCGGCCACTTCGGCTTCATGCCGCACCAGCTTCGCCAGCATCGAGTGGCGGGAGTGAAAGACAGTGCCCAGCCGCATGGGCAGGAGCGGCCCGCTCCGCATCGCTTCCCTGACGATCCAATCGTGCCGGACGGCCACCTCGCTCAGCCACGCGACGTCGGTCGTGCCTTCTTCGAGTTTTGCCAGGTCGAAACGGTCCAAGTCCACGCGGCTGGCCAGTGCCGCCAGCGGGCCGCAAGGCACCGCTTCAACCCGAAAGCGCGGGTCCACGCCGAGCCCCAACGGCGGCATCCGGCAATCGGCCCGGGTGATCGCATAAAGATAACAATGGGTATCCATTTTCCAAGACCCTCTTTCCCTGCCCCTCTCCCGGAGGGAGAGGGGGACTATTGGGGTCGATCTCGCATTTCCTTGACGGCGGCCTGGAGGGCATCGCGGCCGATCACCAGGGTGCCGGCGGGCGGCTGGCCGGGCGAGGCGGCGAGGTGCGCGGCGATCGTCGCCATGGCCGCGCGGCGGCACGTCCCCTCGATCTGCGCCCCGGTGAATCCCTCGGTCTCGCCGGCCAGCCAGGCGGCGGTGGCCGCCGGCTCCACCGGCCGATCCCGGAGATGAATCTGGAATATCTTCTCGCGGCTCGCGCGGTCCGGCGGGGGGATCTCCAGGCAGAGGTCGAACCGCCCGGGACGCAGCAGGGCCGGATCCAGGAGGTCGGGACGGTTGGTGGCTGCCAGGACGAAGACCCCCTTGAGTTCCTCGATGCCGTCCAATTCCGTCAAGAGTTGGCTGAGGACGCGGGCGGCGACCCCCGAGTCGTTTCCGCCGCCGGAGCGGGCCGAGGCCAGGGCGTCGATTTCGTCGAAGAAGATGATGCAGGGGGCGGCCTGCCGGGCCTTGCGGAACACGTCGCGGAGTCCGCGCTCCGATTCGCCCACGTACATCGACAGCAGCTCCGGCCCCTTGACCGAGACGAAGTTCACCCCCGCCTCCGTGGCCAGCGCCTTGGCGATCAGGGTCTTGCCGCAGCCGGGCGGTCCCGACACCAGCGCGCCCTTGGGAGGAGTGAGGTGGACGGACTGGAACAACTCGGGATGCGCCAGCGGCCACTCGACGGCCTCCCGCAGCCGCGCCTTGATCTCGTCCAGGCCGCCGACGTCGTTCCACGTGACGTTGGGCACCTCGACGAACACCTCGCGGACGGCCGAGGGCTCGACTTCCCGCAGGGCCTCCCGAAAATCATCCTTGGCGACCTGGAGCCGGGCGAGCATTTCATCCGGGACGTAGGGTTGGGAGAAGTCGATGGCCGGCAGCAGCCGCCGCAAGGCGTTCATGCCCGCCTCGCGGCAGAGGGCCTCCAAATCGGCGCCGACGAACCCGTGGGTGATGGCGGCCACGTGGGCCAGGTCGACTTCCGGGTCCAGGGGCATTCCGCGGCTGTGGATCTCGAGGATTTCCCGCCGCCCGTGCTGGTCCGGAATGGGGATCGAGATTTCGCGGTCGAAGCGGCCCGGCCGGCGCAGGGCCGGGTCCAGGGCATTGGGCAGATTGGTGGCCGCCAGGACGATGACGTGCTGCCGCTGGGAGAGGCCGTCCATCAGGGCGAGGAGTTGCGCGACGACGCGTTTTTCCACGTCGCCCACGACCCGCTCGCGCCGCGGAGCAATGGCGTCGATTTCGTCCAGGAAGAGGATGCTGGGGGCCTGGCGGGCCGCCTCCTCGAACAGTTTCCGCAGGTGCGCTTCGCTCTCGCCGTAGAACTTGTGGATGATCTCCGGACCATTGATCGAAAAGAACTTGGCCTCGGTCTCGTGGGCCACCGCGCGGGCCAGCAGCGTCTTGCCGCAGCCCGGCGGCCCGTACAACAGAACGCCTTTCGGGGCGTCGATCCCCAGGCGCTCGAAGAGCTCCGGGTACCGCAGCGGCAACTCGACGATTTCCCGAACGCGGTCCAACTGCCGTCTCAGGCCGCCGATGTCCTCGTAGGAGAGCGGGGCGGCCGCGGTGGCGGGCTGGGCTTCGCCCGACTGGAGTTTCAGAAGCGTGTCGGACATCACGGTCACCGGTCCCGCCGGAGATGTGCTCTTGACGAGGAAGTCGGCGCGGCGATTTCCGAAGAGCGTTACTCGCACCCGATCGCCCGCCGTCGCCGGCAGACCGTCCAGCAGACCGCCGATGTACTTCAGATCGCGGCCCTGCGGCGCGGCGCCTTGGGACAAGAGGACCAGCTCTTCCGCCGGCTTGACCGAAGCGCGGCGGACGACGGCCATCTCGCCGAGTCCCACGCCCGCGTTCTCCCGGATAACGCCGTCGATCTGGAGGTGCTCCATGCGGCGGTGCTCCTTGAAGGTCGGCATCGCGCGGCAGACGGTCCGCCGCTTGCCCTCGACTTCGAGCATGTCGCCCACGTCCAACCCGATCCGCTGCATGTCGGCGGGGTCGATGCGTGCGATCCCGCGGCCGACGTCCTTGCCCGTCGATTCGCTCACACGCAGGGCGATTTCGGTGACTGTCGATGATTTCACCATCGCGGTCGGTCCTTAGAAAGTGTGTCAAAAGAACAAGTGCGATGGTCCCCTCTCCCTCCGGGAGAGGGTTAGGGTGAGGGCGGGTAGCAAGCAAGGAGTCAATTCTTGCGATGCAGCCCACAATGCCCTCACCCCCTGCCCCTCTCCCGATCGTGCCGAAACGGCACGCGGGAGAGGGGAGCCGGGCCTCAGCGTTCCAGGCGGATCTTCAAAATCCCGTTGGTACACTCCCATCGCATGGCCTGCTCGGAGAACGTTCCGGGCAGCGTTACCTCTTTGCGATATCGTTTCTCGCCGTGCTGGGCGAGGATCGTCAGGCAGTCCCCCGAGAACTCCAATTGGACGTCTTTCTTGCTGACGCCCGGGATCTCGGCCAGCACGAGGACGTGGTCTTCCTCCTCGTGGACGTCGAAGAGCGGCTCGCGGACGTCCTCGACCACGGTGCCTCCGGAGGATCCGCGGTGGATGTTGCCGAACGGTTCGATCTTGACTTCCTGCTCGCCCCGGTCGCCCAGCGCGGTCTTGACGGAGAAGCCGTAGACGCCGCGGAGTTTGCCCTGGGGATCGAGGCCCTTGATCTCGCCGGTCCGCGAGAGGTTCTGGCCGGTCTGGGCCAGGTCCGCCAGCTTTTCAACCAGGCTTCCGAATTTTCCGAGGAAGCCCCCGAGGTGAAAATCGAAGTCGCCGGCGCGGTCGCCGGGGCTCGACTGGTCTCCGCGCCGTCGCGGCGACGGATTCTTCTGTGCTCTTGCCATGACTGGATCCTTTCGGTTGTTGAGTAGAC
>JBEKCP010000008.1:0-30810 GCA_050014815.1 Thermoguttaceae bacterium
GAAGCCGGCCTCGATACGCTGACCATCAACGGTCTCACGCTCCTGCGTCGTCCCGGTCGCCTGCCCGGCACGGAAGATTGGACTGACGAACGCACCGATGCCAGTCACCGCAACGGGCTGAGCGAACCGAACGTCAAACTGCCGCTGGGCACCGTGTGGTACGGCGGGTATGCGGCGGACAAGGCCAACTACTTCATTACGCAGTTCACCCCGGTGGATAGTGGCGGTCACCAGATCCCGGCACTCATTGCGAGTGGCCGGTGGATTCTCCAGGGCGACACGCAACTGACCGCCATCGATCAATACAACAGCCGGCATCTTTGGTCGCTCCCGTTGCCGACGTGGTGGGTCTATGAAGGTTACGGCCGAGCCAGCGGCGGCAAGATCAAGCCGTGGAATGATCCTAAAGCAAATCAATTCCCCATGCGGCCCACGCAGCGGTGCCGGTCGGCCGGCTACTCGATGGCCGCCGCGCCGGATGCCGTCTACGTTTGCGTCGGCCCCGAACTCTGGCATATCAACCAAGGCGACGGCGCGATCCTGCACAAATGGCCCGCGCCATTCCCGGCGGACGGCGAAGAGCGCCTGTGCTTCGGTCAAGCGTGGATTGCCGGCGACCTGGTTCTCGCGACGATCTTTTCGGAACGCGACATGCGCGAGGCGGAGATGGGGTGGGACAATGGCGGCGGGTCGTGGTCGAAGAACCGCATGAAGATGCGCCATCTCATTGCGCTCGACCGCACCACCGGCAAACTCCACTGGACGCTCAATCCCAAGATCGGGTTTCTCAACGATGGCATCGTTGTCGGAAATGGCCGGGTGTACGCCAATGATCTCCTGAGTGACGGCGTGCTCCGGGGACTCATTCGCACGGGCTACAAGCTCGACGACGCCGCCATGAACGCCGCGACGATCAGCGCCTTCGATCTCCAATCCGGCAAGCAGCTTTGGCAACACCCGCTGACCCGGCTGGTTCAGGATATTCACTACGATGTCGCCAACGATCTGCTGCTGCTGCCCTCTCGAGCGGCGTGGACGATTCGTGACGGCAAGTGGGTGGAAGATGCCATCAACAAATCCCAGATTCCGAGGTTCCTTGGTGAACGCCCCGGCCTGCTCATTGCCCTCCGTGGCGCGACCGGCGAAGCGATTTATGAACGGAGCAACGCCTTTTATAAAGAACCGTTCAGTCTGGTTGATTTACGCGCCTCGCACCGCAGCGGATTGCTCTTCGATCTCCTGAAAGGCGAAGCGCTCCGCCAGCCGCATCCGGTTACCGGCGCACCCGCGTACTTCAATGCCGTCAGTGGCGGTTGCACCTATCTCACGGCCAGCCGGTACGTCTCCGGCTTCCGCTGCGGCTGGAATGATCTCACGACCGGTCTCAGCGGGCCGGTGGGCGACTACGACTCCGGCTGCATCCCCAATTGGGTGACCGCGGGCGGCCTCATGAACAGCACCGCGCAATCCATCACCCGGTTCCGGAACCGTCCGCACGTCACCGCCTTCACGGCGACACATCGCCCCGGCGCCGAATTCTGGTGTGGCGACAAAGGGCTGTCCGCCGTCAGCACCGAAGCCCCGATGCCGGTCAAGCAACTCGGCATTCTGCCCGGCGCGCCCGGCAATCTCTTCGACGACCAAAGCCGCGTCTGGCTGCGATTCACCGCCGATGGCCGGTGTGCTTACTCGGAAATCGCCAAAGGGAAAACGCCAGCCGCCTTCACTGGCGTGACCAACTACGAAGTCCCCACTCACCGCATCAAGTCCGCTCCCGGTTTGCCGGCCTTTGTCGGCAGCTACGGCCTGATCGGACTGACCGGGCTTAACCTCCGGCTCGCCACGCCCGGCAACCTCAGTCCGGACCTGAAACTCAAACACACCGTCGCGCTCGTCTTTCTCGAACCTGACCATACCAAACCCGGCGAACGCGTCTTCTCGGTCAAAGCCAACGGACTCGACGTGGCAACCGATCTCGACATCGCCAAAGAAGCGGGCCGGCGCGTGGCCATCACCCGCACAGTCACCATTGAAACCACCGGTAAAGATCCCGTGTTGCGTTTGGAGTTTGCGCCGAAGGCCGGTAGTCAACCGGCCGTCCTCAGCGGCATCTTCATCGCTGCTGTTGACCACTGACCGGGCCTTTTGACCGGGACGTGCAGAGCGTCTGCCGCAGGTCGTAGCAGTACACCCCGTCGAAACCGCGCATGAAGATGCGTCCTTCGACCATGGGCCAGGTCATGTACTTGTTGTGGTAGGAGGTCGTTTGGGGATGCGGTTGGACCCAGACGCAGCGCAATGGTCCGAACGTTTCCGGGGTGCCGCCAAGGATGGCCATGGGGCGTAGCAGGACCACGTGGCGGTGGCCGGAGAGCACAATCCGGCCCAGGGCCGCCTTGCCGCGGGTCCGGAGGGCCTCGTGGAGCAGCAGCCCGCACCGTGTTGTAAACTCACGAGCGTCACCTCGGGCACACGGGCCAAC
Organism: Thermoguttaceae bacterium; assembly: GCA_050014815.1. Classification (GTDB taxonomy): domain Bacteria; phylum Planctomycetota; class Planctomycetia; order Pirellulales; family Thermoguttaceae; genus JBEKCP01. The sequence goes on from JBEKCP010000008.1 coordinate 2,483, forward strand.
GGCGCGAAGTTCTGGAGCGGAATCGAGCGGAAGCGGTCGGCCCGGTACTGGCGGTTGCCCTGCCAGGCGGTCGAGCATTCGGCTGGCGCAAAAGGGGCCCTACGATGTCGCCAACGTGCCCATTCTGCAAGCCTCTGACCCGATTGCACCGGCCGCTCGCCCTGCCAGCCCGCTACGGCCACCAGGAATTTTGCTGTGCCCCTCGGTGTCCGTCCTGGCCCGCCAGGCCACTCCTGCCCGTTGGAGGCCAAACCCAAACTGCATTGTTATCCATCCGTCACTGGCCCAGCGAGCCCTTGCAGGCTCAGGGTCGGGTTGCCACAATCAAGGGATGTTTCCCCACCGGTTCCCTCATCAACCAGATTTCTCCGAAGGTCGAGTGTCTGGTGTCGCTGTGGAGCCCGGGGACAATAGGCCAATCTCTGCTTTCAGACGCATCTCGGCAACACCACCGGGAGCGTTTCCGCTGCGGGCATCGTCGCAGCCCGCCTGCTGAAGTGAAGACATGGGTAACCGAAGCACTAGAGAACTACCGCTCATACTCGGCTTGAATGCGGCCTATCACGAGAGCGCAGCCGCGATTACCCGAGGCTTCGAGGTCGTTTTCGCGGCCGAGGAAGAACGTTATACGCGTGAGAAACACGCGAAGGTCGCTCGCGTCACGAACCCCAATCAGTTGCCTTGGTTTGCGATCCGAGATTGCCTGCGGGCTGCAAACTGTACAAAGCTATCAGATGTCGACGCCGTGGCATACTCCCTCATGCCCGGCAAGCGTCTAGCCATGATTGGGAGTGATCCGTATCCGATCAGCGACGCCGTGGGTTTCGGAACCCAGTGGGGAGAACAGACTTTCGATCACCGGGTCCGCAGTGTCCCGCAGATCATCAGCACCGCCGCCGAGGTTCCCTCTCTTGCCGCAGGCTTTCACTTTATACCTCACCATCTCGCGCACGCAGCCTGCGCCTACTATGCGTCCGGGCTGGAATCCGCAGCAGTGCTTGTAGTCGACGGCATCGGTGAGTCGGCAACTACGTGGCTTGGAAGAGGCAGCGAGGCGGGGTTAGAGATGATCGAGGAGATTCCCTATCCCCATTCCATCGGCATGTTGTGGGAACGGATAGCGGCGTATCTCGGTTTTGGGGAGTATGACGCCGCGAAGGTCATGGGGCTTGCGGCGTTTGGGGACCCACAACGGTTTGCCGCGGCCATGGATCGCTTGTTTTACGTCCACGACCACGGCGAGCCGACCTTGGCTTCCGGGGAGCCTCCGTTCGTGGTGAATCTTGATCTGGCCCGTTTCCGCGCCGGCGACGTGGCTGGCCTGGAATCACTGTTTGGCAGACGCCGTCAACCGGATGAATCGCCCACGGATGCCCGCTTCGCCGATATCGCGGCTGCGTTGCAGAGGCGAACGGAGGATGCCTTGCTGGCGCTCGCGTGGCGGTTGAATCGAGCGACCGGCGAGTCCAAACTGGCGTACGGCGGTGGAGTAGCGCTCAACTGTGTTGCGAACGGTCGACTCGAACGCGACGGGCCTTTCGAGACCGTCCACGTGTATGCTGCTCCCCACGATGCCGGAACGGCCATCGGTGCGGCACTAGCGACCGCGCGCCGGATAGCCAAGTCCGGTTCCCTGGCCGTGGGCATGGTCGGCGCGTCCTTGACGCCCTTCTTGGGAGGTGAGTTCGACGACGATGCGATCGACGCTGCCCTTGTGCGTTGGGGGCTTGCCTGGGAACGAGCGCCCGACCCGGAATTGCGGGCCGCATCGTTTCTGGCCGATGGTCGTATCGTTGCCTGGTTTCAGGGGCGCATGGAGTTTGGGCCACGGGCGCTTGGAAACCGCTCTCTCCTGGCAGATCCGCGGCATCCCGGAATGCGCGAAAGACTCAACAGTCGCATCAAGCATCGGGAGTCGTTCAGGCCGTTTGCCGCTTCGGTCTTGGAGGAAGAGGCGGCGCATTGGTTCGAGTTCCCCACGGATCGGGCGGGGGCAGGAGCTTCGCGAGACCTCATGCTCCTGGCCTATTCCGTCCGCCCCGACGTGAGATCGCGAGTTCCGGCAGTAGTGCATGCCGACGGCACATGCCGGATTCAAACCGTCAGCCAGCAGCGCCAGCCTCGATTTCACCGACTGATCTCGGCGTTTTCTCAAATGACGGGGCTGCCCCTGATCCTGAATACCTCCTACAATGAACAGGAGCCCCTGGTGTTGACACCCGATGATGCACTCGCAACTTTTCGCAAGACCCCTATCGATGCCCTGTTCTTGAACGATCGTTTGGTCCTACGCCAGGAGTAGGCAGGGAGACAAGTGCGCCGTGTCAAGAAACGCGTCAATACACCCGTTGGCCCGCCCGGCAGACCGGCTCCTGTTCGCGCCGGCGCGGGATTGGTATGGCGTTCGGCTGGCACTGGTCTTCGGCAATCACGCGCCCGAGGGGCAGTGTCCTTACTACGCCGCCGGGAAGTGTCGCCATTGCGATATCGGGGCGGGCGAAGGCGCCGCGTTCACTTCTGAATTGAATCGCCAACGGCTGGGCTGGTTCCAGCGGCACTACCTCCAGGTATTGCCCGAGGTGGTGCATCTCGTGCTTTACAATTCCGGTTCACTTCTCAACCCGCAGGAAATGCCCGCCGACCTGCTCGACGAAGTTCTCGCTTGGGCGAGGTCGCTGCCCGCCTTGCAGGTTGTTTCCGTGGAAACGCGGGAAACCGCAGTCACGGAAACCTCGCTGCGCCGAGTGGCCGATACACTGGGTCCCAACAGAATGACGCGGGTGATATTGGGCCTGGAGACATCCAATGATCATCTCCGAGAGAAACTGCTCGCGAAACAGATGCCGCGGGCGGCAGTGCGGAGGGCCGTCGCAAAGATCGCCTTGGTGGCAGCCGGCTTGGAGCCCGAACGCATCGGACTGACCTTCAATATCCTCATCGGCGGTCCCGGGACCACTTCCGACACCGCCGTGGAGGATGCCGTTGGGACAGCACGTTTCACCCTGGAGACCGGCCGCGACGCCAAGCTGCCCGTGGACCTGAATCTGCATCCTTACTACCGGAGCGCCCGCGGGCAAGCGTACTTCCCTGCCCATCCCCGCTGTTCACGCCAGACGGTCGCACTGGCGGCGTCCGCAGTTGCGCGACTTGCCGCGGGCTCCGTTCCCCCGTGCGTGCTGTTCATCGGCACCAGCGACGAAGGTCATGCCGCGGACTTCCTTCCAGCCGGCTGGCCTGCAGATACGGTGCGCGCGGCCTTCGAGAGGTTCAACCGGTCACAAGATCCGTCCGCGGTGGCGGCTTGTGCGATGGCCCAATCATAGCTCGAAGAACTCTCCCTGCCAGATTTGGAACCAGCCGGTATTGCACTCCATCTCGACGAAGAGGAACTGCGGACGCTTCTGCCCGTTTTCTTCCAGGTCCCGGGAATAGTCCCAATACTCCAGTTCGACGCCCTGGGCCGATTTGACGATGGCCTGGCGCTTCTTGTCGAATTCCGTCATCACGAGCACGTTGGCCCGGTAGGACTGCAAATTGCCGTTGATCCGGGCGTACAGCTCGGTGTCGCCCTTTTTGCGCGGTTGCCCGCTGCCGTCCAACTCGCCCTCATCGTAGGTGATCTCGAACTGGCCGGTCGTATCGCGGACGACGTTCTCCAACCCCTGGTCGTAGGCCTTCTCGTCATACAGCCGCAAGAGAATGACATCCTTGCCGTCGGGCTCCGCGGGCACGACCCGCAGGCGGAGGCCGATCGCCGTGGCGGCGTCGAAGCCCTTGACGCCCTCGAGGACATAGTCCGTAAACACGAAGGTCTTGTCGGCAAGCTTGCGGGCATACTCGCGGATCTCTTTGATGGTGAAGGTGTAATCCTTGTACTGGGGGAAATCCACCGACAAGAGGAGGCCGGCGACCTCGTCGAGCGGATTGTAGAAGGGGATGGCCGGCTCGCCCTTCATCCGATCACGGAACATTTCCCAGAGCGTTTTACCCTCTGACATGACGTTTCCTTTGCCGTTGCCGCATTTCGGGGAACGTAAATGAACTTGCACGATCTTGGCGGGGTTGACCGTGTGCCAATTCCTTCCAGGATCACGCAAGGTCACTGAGTTATTGACTCGCGCTCAGCCGATGACGGCGTGCGCGACCGAGGCGACGATGGCGGCGATGGCGATGAAGTAGCCCGCCAGGGTGGCCGCCACGGCGACATTGCCCTTCGAAAGCTCGTCTTGGAAGTTGCACTTCGGGGTCAGGATGTCGAAGAGCTTGTAACCGATCAGCAACGCGATGACGGCGACGACGGCGAAGCCGAACGTCGCGACGAGGTCGCTGAGGAAGTGCTCGGGCAGGTGCATGGTCTTGTCTCCTGTCTGGTTTGTTTCCGCTTGTTTACCAACGTTTCACGAACAACAGCCAATAGGCCCCGAAACCGATCGCCGCCAGCAACGGGGCGGTGAAAAGCCAGAACGCCACCCGCCCCGAGGTCGTCGGACGGGAGGCGTAGACGTTGTTGACGTAGCCGTCGGAATACATCAAGTCCGGATTGGACGCCAGCGCCGGGGGCACGTAATTGGGGTTGCGGGCGGCGTTCTGCACCTCCAGCTCCGCCAATCGCCCGCGAACGGCGGCATCGGAGTCCAGAATCGCCTGATAGCGAGCCGCGTCGATTCGGCTCTGGTTGTGATAAGCCCACAGCGCCCGCTCCTCGATGGATTGATCCATCAGCCACCACCAAAAGGCGCTGCTGATCGGGTCGTTGTAGGAAACCAGCGGGTAGGAGACGTAGCCGCCGTAGAAGCTCGACCAGCGGGCCGGGCGAGTCCGGTAGCCATAGTCGTCGATGACGACCGGGTAATTATTATAGACGTAGGTTCTCGAAACCGTCCGGGGCCGCGACGCATAAGACGGATTGGACGTGGTCGAGCGGGTACCGTCATCGGAAGCCCGCGGGGACGAAAAGCCCGATGACGGCCTGGGACTATTGATTCCCCTGCTGTGCTCGTAGCTTTGCTGCGAGGCGACTTTCTCGGCCGCCCGCGAAGCCGCGGAGTCGAAAGAGGAGCCCGACGAGCCGGTCGGGGACGAAAATGTCCGGGATGGACTGAAACTGTGGGACGACGGTTTGCCGTCCGACCCCGCCGAATAGGTCTTGCCGCTTTCATAACTGCTGCCGCTGTAGCTCTTGGCGGTGCTGGTGTAGCTGCTGCTGGGCCGCGAGGAATAGCTCGTCGAGGGCGAAGGCGAGGGCGAACTGTAGGAGCCGCGGCTGGGGCTGGAGCCGGAACTGAAGCTATGGCTCGGGCTGGAACTGGAACCAAAGCTGGGGCTGGGGCTGGAACTGAAGCTATGGCTGGAGCTGGAGCCATGGCTGGAACTGAAGCTGGAGTGGCTCCCGCCGCCCGAGGAATACCCCTTGGCATGAAGGTCTCCACCCGACCAGCAGACGATCGCCATGAGCGGCAATAGCTTCTTCAACATGGCCATTCTTCATTCTATTCGCGCACAACGTCCCCGATCCTACAGCGGACGCCGCTGGCTGTCAAGCACCCTGTTGCATCCCCATCCGTCGGCGGAAGTCAGCCGGAGACCAGCACGACCACGCTCCGCCCCTCGACGTGCACCTGCGGGCCGGCGATCGGTTTCTCCTCGCCCGGCTCGGCGATGTCGTGCGGCGACGGTTGTGCCGTGTCCACAACCAGGTGCCACTGCCGTCCCTGGACGGCCGGCAGTTCGAAGTCCAGCCCTTGGGCGTCCATGTTCAAGATGACGTTGATGTCAGCCTCCGGGCCGAAGCCGGCCAACGTGAACGCCAAGGCTTGGGCGTTGGGATCATCCCAGCCCGGATGCAAGAGCTGACAGCCGTGCCAACTGACGTCCGGCAGGCCGCGATCGTTCACCTTGCCATCGAAGAAACGGGAGCGATGAATGGCCGGATGGCGTTTGCGGAACTCGATCATCAGCTTCCAGAAGCGGAACAGATCGCGGCGCTTCTCCAGCGAACGCCAGTCGAACCAACTGATTTCGTTGTCCTGGCAATAGGCGTTGTTGTTGCCCTTCTGGGTCCGGCGGACCTCGTCGCCCGCGAAGACCATGGGTACGCCTTGGGCCAACAGCAGGATGGCGGCGAAGTTGCGGACCTGCCGGCTGCGCAAAGCCTCGACGGCCGGGTCGTCGGTTTCGCCTTCCACGCCGCAGTTCCAGCTCACGTTGTCGTTCATGCCGTCGCGGTTCTCCTCCCCGTTGGCCTCGTTGTGCTTCGCGTTGTAGGATACGAGGTCGTTGAGCGTGAACCCGTCGTGGCAGGTCACGAAGTTGACGCTGTTGATGGGCAGGTGGCCGCTGGCCTGGTAGATGTCGGCGCTGCCCGCGATGCGGGAAGCCACGGCCGCAACCAGTCCCGGATCGCCGCGAACGAAGCGGCGGATGTCGTCGCGAAAACGGCCGTTCCATTCCGCCCACCGGTAACCGGGGAAGTAGCCGATCTGGTACAGGCCGGCCGCGTCCCACGCCTCGGCGATGATCTTGGCGTCCAGCAAGGACTCGGACAGCTCGATGCCCCATATTACCGGCGGATGGACCATCGGCACGCCGTCCTCGCCTCGCGAGAGGATCGACCCTTCGTCGAAGCGGAAACCGTCCACGTGCATCTCGCGGACCCAGAACTCCAGGCACTCCAGGATGAACTTCTGCATGATGGGGTGGTTGCAGTTCACCGTGTTGCCGCAGCCGGAGTAGTCCATGTAATACTGCCGGTCGGACGGCGTCAAGTGGTAGGCGATCTCGTTCGAGAAGCCCTTGAAGTTGATCGTCGGCCCCAGGTGGTTGCCCTCGCTCGTGTGGTTGAAGACCGTGTCGAGAATGACCGCGATGCCCGCGCGGTGCAGGGCCTTCACCATCTCGCGGAACTCGCGGATGTGCGCCCCCTGCTCGGGCGAGACGCAGTAGCTGGACTGCGGCGCGAAGAAACTCACCGTGCTGTAGCCCCAGTAATTGGTGAGCGGACCGCTGCCGTCCGGCTTCATCCGCAGCACTTCCTTGCGGTCGAACTCCATCACGGGCAGCAGCTCCACGGCCGTGATTCCCAACTCCTTCAGATAGGGTATCTTCTCGACGATCGCGGAGAAGGTGCCGGGATGCCCGACTCCCGCCGACGGGTGCCGCGTGAAGCCGCCGACGTGCATCTCGTAGATGACCATCTCGTTCATCGGCCGGTTGAGCGGACGATCGCCCTGCCAATCGTAGTCGGAGACGTCGATGACCACGCTCCGCATCGAGGTTGCCAGGTTATCGTTCGGGCCGCAGGCATCGGCCCGGTTCCACAGGGCGTCGGTGTTGCCGCGGGCGTAGGGGTCGATGAGGACCTTGCGGGGGTTGAAGCGGAACCCTTGGCCGTGAAGGTCTGCGGGGCCGTCAACCCGGTAGGCGTAGTGGGCGCCGGGCCGCAGTCCCCTGACGTAAACGTGCCAGAAGAAGAAGGTCTTGTTGGCCGCCACGTCCAACTTGACGATCTGGGCCGGTTCCCGGTCGTCGTGCTCGTCGAACAACAGCAGTTCGACCGACGTGGCGTTCCGCGAAAAGACCGAGAAGTTCACGCCATTGGCGTCCGGCACTGCGCCGAGCGGATGGGGGCGACCGGGGGTGATTTCAAGTTGTGAGCTGTTCATGGTTGTCCCACCCTCCGAAAGTCCTCTCCATCTTCAGAACCACCCCGTTACTTCTGCCCAACGACCGTTTTGGCGCGGATCAGCTCGGGTGGCTCGTTGTCCGCGGAGTTCAAGCCTGTGGCGAACTGCAGCTCGTTCATCGTCCGCTCCGTGTCCAGCATGCTGGAAGCCACGTGGTCCACTTCGCTGGTGATGAACTCCGGCTCCTGGCGGTTGACCGCCATCTCGCTCAATGAGCGGATCTTGTTCTCCAGGCGATCGATCTCCGCCTGGATGAGCCGATAAGTGTCGCGGGCCTTGTTCAAATTGTCCAGGCGACTGCGGCTGGTCGCCAAGTTGTCTTCGAGCGCCGCGCGGATGCGTTGGCCGCTGGGATCGGTCTGCTGGGCCGGCAGCTTGGCGATTTGCTCCTGAAGCTTCTGGATGTCTTTTTCAATCGGGTCGCCGGGGGTCCTTTGCAGGAACTGCGCCAGGGTATACTGCGTATAGAGCAGCCGCAGATGAATCCATAAGAGACGGTCCAGGCCGGTCAACTGGAGCTGATCCAGCGGCACGTCGTCCGAGGTCATACCGGGGCGTTTCAGCTCCAGGGCAATGCGGCGAAGCTCTACGCACTGGGCGCGAAGCGTTTGGAAACGTTGCAGCAGATCCTTCGGCAACTGGTGCAGCATGTGATCCAGGGCCTGCTGGCTGGCTTGCGAGCCTTGGGCCCGTTGGGCTTTTGCCGCCTGGGCATCGACGTAAGCCTGGAACTTGGGGTGGCTTCCCAGCAGGCCGACGTAGACGATCTCGCCGGCCAACACCAACGGCACCAGCATGTCGGCGCGGCCGGTCAACAGGGAGAAGCCCATGCCGCCCAGGAAGACCAGCAGGTTCCAGTGATTGAGAAAGGCCGCTGCTAGGTACTTGCCGAAGTGCACGGGACTGCTCCGCCTCCCTCGCGGCCCTGCTTTTCCAGGAAAGAGATCAGGTCACGGATATGGTTCACCGTCTCTTGGAAGCGGGGCTCGCGCTGCATGAGGCGGGCCGGGCAGTTGGCCGGCTCGACTTCCAGCTCTTGCAGGATCGTGCCCGGCGTGCGACCCATGACATACACGCGGTCGCCGAGAAACACCGCTTCCTCGATAGAATGGGTCACGAAGAACACGGTGGCGTGCCCTTCCCGCCACAAGGAGACCAGAAGGTCCTGCATGTCCATGCGGGTTTGCGGGTCCAGGGCGCCGAACGGCTCGTCCATGAGGATGATCCGCGGCCGCAGGATCAGGGTCCGCGCGATGGCCACCCGCTGCCGCATGCCGCCGGAAAGCTCGTGGGGATACTTGTCCGCGTCCGTTTTCACGTTCAGCCCCACGTGTCCGATCCATTGGCGGCCCAGTTCGTCGCGTTGCCGGCGGCTGACGCGCCGGCATTCCAGGCCGAAGGTGACGTTTTCCAGGACCGTGCGGTGATCAAGACTGGTGTAATCCTGGAAGACCATGCCGCGGTCCGAGCCCGGTCCGGCAACGGGGCGATCCTGCACCAACACTTCGCCGGAAGTGGCGGGATGCTGCGGCGGCAGGCCGGCAATCAATCGCAGGATCGTGCTTTTGCCGCAGCCGCTGGGGCCGAGGACGCAGACGAACTCCCCCTTGTTCGGCAAATGCTCGACGAAGAAGTTGATGTCGCGAATCGCCGTGTATTGGTTGGAAAGACCGGCGTTGTAGGTCTTCGTGACGTGGCGGAATTCGACCACGCGGGGAAGGCCATACACCTTGGGCTTGCAGAAACGGTCGACGATCTGGCCCATGCCGACGGGAACGGGCGCCGCGGCCGGCTCTAGCGGGGGAGCATTGGCATCGCGGGCGTTCATGGTTCTTTCCCCGGCGTGGCAGCGTCTGGAGTCTTGGCGGTCGTCCACGTTTTCATTGCTGCGCCCCCTCATCCCCGCCCCTCTCCCACAGGGGGGAGAGGGGAGTCATTGCCGGACGACCGCCCAGCCGATGCCTGGGCGAAGAGCGTCGCGGCATCCACCGGTCGGAAAAAAACCGCCCAGAAGGCTTCCCAGGTCCGCATCATCGCCCTCACGCCCCGGTGCAGCAAGCCGTCGCCGCCGTACTGGTATGGGAACAACTGCCGCTGCACCCAGAACAGCAGGCGGTCGATCGCCAAGGCCACCAGCGGGATCAGCATGAGCACCAGCAGGATGTAGGTAGGCTGGCTGCGTTTTTGCGCCATATTGATGATGCTTCCCAGGCCGCCCCGGCCGCTCCCCGTCTGGATCACCTCGGCGAGCATGATGTAGCCGAAGGCCAGGCCGAACAAGAGCCGCAACGAATTGAAGATGCTCGGCATGGCCAGGGGGACCAACACCTTCATCACGATTTGCCGGTGCGTGGCGCCCAGGGTATACGCCGTATCGATATAGCGATCGCTCACGTCGGCGATGGCGGTCGCCGTATCCATAATGACGAAGGCGACGCAGGCGATGAAGATGAACATGATCTTCTGGAACTCGTTGATGCCGAAGAGCGAGAAGGTCAGCGGGATCACCGCCGCCACCGGGATATTCCGCCCGCCGATCATCAAGGGGGCGAAGAAGGCGCTGACGCGGCGGAAACAGCCGCACAGCACACCCGCGGGAATGCCCAGCAAGGCTGCCAGGCCGAACCCCAACACAACCCGTTGCAAGCTGACGAGCGTATTGCGGGTCAGGGCGTGGTCGAACCAAAGACCGGGGAAGTCGGCGAAGGTCTCCGCGGGACTAGGCAGCACGGTAGGGCCGAGAAGGCGATCTTCGGCAACGTCGCCTCGGGTCAGCCCCCACCACAGCCCGAGGCAGAGCGCCAGGCAGATCGCCCCTAGTAAGAGCGCTTGCCAGAAGGGGATTTCGGCGCGCAAGGCGGTGAACCGTCGCAGCCGAGCCATCGCTCGGGCGGGAACGGCCGCCGAAGCCGCGCCGGGAGCCCCTTCGTCGGTATGCGACCGCCGCACGACCTTGTCCGACGGCGCCGCGGACTTCTTCCCTTCGTTACCTATCGGCTCGGTCATAAGCGAGACCCCTAGGGCTTCTCGGCGGGATAGACTTTGATCTCGACGCGGCGGTTCTTGGCGTGATCGAAGGGATTGTTCGCGTCCGCCGGCCGGTCCCAGCCCAGGCCGTCGACCACGAACCGCGTCGGTTCGAGGTTGTACTTTTGCACCAGGGCCTCGCGAACGGCATTGGCGCGATTCAGCGATAGTTCCTTGACGAGGCCGACCGGCACCTGCCCTCGCAGGGAGCTGTCGGTGTGCCCTTCGATGATGATCCGGGCCCCGCCGAACTGCCCCACCAGCTTCCCCACGCCTTCCAGCACGTTATCAACGTTCGGGTCGTAGAGCGCCTCGACCGCCTTGCCGTCGATGTCGCGGGAAATCATCTTGTGCAGGTCCCAATCGTTGGGGTAGAAGTGGATGACCACCGTGTTGGTGAGGATTTCGGGCGATTCGGCGCGGATCTCGCCCACGGTCTTGGGGGCCAACTGGATCTGGTATTCGTCCTTCTGCGATTTGTACTTCTCGTCGTTGCCCAGCTTCTGGATGACCGAGAAGTCCATCACCTGGTCGAACCGGGTCGGGGTATTCTGAATGGTGCCGATCTGGCGGTAGAGGTAGCAGGACTGCCGCCAGACGCGCTCGAAGTTTGTGGGGTTGTTCTGGTTGAGGAAGAACTGGTAGTTCTCGGCCCAGTTGGTATTATGGGCGTCGTTGAACATCCCCAGCGCGTCCTCGGCGGGAATGTTGTAGCCCGCGGCCATCAACTTGGCGCAGACATCCTTGCGGTCGGGCTTCTTCAGTTCTTGCATGGAGTCGAAGATGCCCCGCACCAGGCCTTCGATGATGTCCGGATGGTCTTTGGCGAAGTCGGCCCTGGTGAACCAGACGTCGGCAATCAGCTTGTTGGCCGTCTGCGTGTTCACCAGCATGCGGTTGCCCTTGGCCTTGGCCAGGTTGTAGATATCCGGCGACCAAGAGACGGCTGCGGCGATGCCCTTGTTGGCGGCGAACGCGGCGGCCGCCTCAAAGGCCGTGTTCGTAAAAATCATGTTCACTTCCGAGGGCTGCACGCCGCCTGCGACCAGCATGTTCAGGGCGAAGTACTGCGAAGGCGAGTTCTGGGCCAACACGAGCTTCTTGTCGCGCAGGTCGGACACGGTCTTGACGTTTTCGCGGACGACGATGCCGTCGCCGCCGTTGGACCAGTCGATTTGCTGGTAGATGCGGGGCATCACGCGGCTGTCCTTGGGCTTGCCCGTCTTGTCCACCATGCCGTCGATAAAGAGCGGGATCATGTCCAGCGTGCCCCAGCCGACGTGGACCTGGCCGGAGACGTAGGCCCCGATCATGGCGGCCGGATCGTCGATCAGCACCAGCTCGACCTTGAACTCCTCGCCGTCGGGCGTCTTCCAGACCTTGCCCGGCTTGAAGCCGTTGTTGGCCAGAATGATCGGTCCCCAGCCCGCCCAGACGTTCAGGGCGAACCGCACGGTGTTCTCTTCCATCGGCTTATAGGCCGAGATGCCCTTGATCTCCGGCAGGCGTTCCGCCGGCTTGAAGGCGTATTCTTTCACGGTCGTGAGCGAGGGCGCCGCGGTGTCCGGCGACTCGGCCTTCTGGCCGAGCTGGCCGGCATCGATCTTCTCCTTGACGGGAGCCTTGCCCTTCGGCGCCAGGATGTCGGAACGGTAGACGGCGAAGGCCACCAGGGCTATCACCACCAACGCCAGTACGCCGTAAAACGGGGCTTTCGGTTGTCCGGCCATGACACTCTCCTTTTCTATTCTGTAAAGGGAACCATCTTTATCCGCGGAATACGCTCTTGGGGCGGGCTTGCTCGACCGAGTGCATCGCCTGCATGAAGTTGTAAACGACTAAGTTTCCATCAGTTGCCGGATGGCCGCAACCCGCTCTTGCAGGCGGGAGCGGCCGTCGGGCTCCGATACCTTCTGCCGCCACGCCGGCGGCAACAAGCTCATTTGCGTGCATTCCAGCACCGCGGCAATCTCCTGGAGTTCCTTCTCCAGGCCCTGTGCGGACGGAATAAACTCCGCGAGCGCGAGTTCCAAATCCGCCCCCGTCAGTTCCGCTCGCCCGGAGCCCATCGCCACCCGCTTCGCCGCCAGCACGATGCTCTCGATGTCGGCCCCGCTCAGACGCCGATCGACCGAGATCTTCGGCAGCACGTCGCCGGCAAGCTTCAGCTTGTTCTTGCGGGCCATGACCTCGAACATCTGGCGGATTTCCGCCTCCTCGTACGGGTAGAACAAGGGGATGTGCACTTCTGCCCGACCCTGCCGCTTCAGGTCGATGGGCAGCAGATCGGGCCGCGAGGTGAGCAGCATCCAGACGATGCGGCCGCGATAGCGGGTGTTGCCCATCTGCGCGGCGATCATCGAAAAGACCCGCGCCGAGGTCCCCGAATCGCCGTCGGCCTGGCGATTGCCCAGGGCGGCGTCGGCTTCGTCGATGATGACCACCACGGGCCCCAGCGACCGCAACACGGCGAGGACCTGCTGGAGATTGCCCTCCGTCTCGCCGACGTACTTCGAGCGGAAGTTCTTCAGCGAAACACACGGGATGCCGATCGAGCCGGCGTAGCACTCGGCCAGGAACGTCTTGCCCGTGCCGACCGGCCCGCAGATCAGGTAGCCCATGGGCGCAGTGTCGAGCTTGCCGGCGGTGATCCCTTGGGCGTCTTCCTGGAGCCTCTTCTTGGCCTCCGCCTGGCCGGCGACCAGGTCGAGCGTGTGGTCGGGCTCGACGAACTCGACCAGCCCGTTGCACTGCCGCTCGATGACCGTCTTCTTCAACTGCCGGAACGATCCGCTATCGACGCGGCGCTCGGAGCGGGTTGCTTGCAAGAGCACGACGTTCAGATTGGTCAGGCTTAGCCCGTTAGACATGTCGGCCAGTTGATCGGGCGAGAAGTCGGCAACGCGGGAAAAGTCCTGCCCCCGCGCCGCCCATTGGCTGAAGCGCAAGCGCTCTTCGCGGTCGGGCAGCGGAACCTCGATCGTGGCGACGTGCGGGCTTTGCACCAGCCGCTCGTTGACGTCGACCAGGCGGTCGGCGATCAGGCAGAACGCCATGTTCACCTGCTTGATGAGCGGATTCTGGGCCCAGCGAAGGAAGCGGACCAGCCGCGCCCCCCCGCCGCGGGCCAGCGAGTCCAGATCCCCCGCGGGAATCAGGTACTGGGCATACTCGAACAACATGGCGACGCTCTTCCGCGACGCCGCGTCGTCCACCAGGTTCCGCTCGATGAAGGCGTCCAGCAGGAGCAACGCCGGCTCCGGGTCGCGCGGCCAGCCCGCCGGTTCTCCCCAGCGCGAGGAGAGGTACTTGTGCATGCCACGCAGGCGATCGGCGTCTCGCCCGGCCTGGGGCCGCAGACCCTGACTCAAGTCGTAGCCCAACACCAGGTCCCACCGGCCGAAGACCTGGGTGGTGAGGAACTCCGGGAGGCTACAATAGGCGTCTTCCTCGCCGTCGGGGCAATGAATCAGATCGTGGACATTGCCGTGAAGGATAAAGAGGCAAGTGGTACCGGAGAAATACAGATCCGCCAGTTCTCGCGCCCAGGCCGGATACCACGCGGGCAGTCTCTCCGCGGGGCTGACCGTCTTGGCGGGCGGCGCGGCCGGCACGATGGTATTGGACGGCTGGATCACGGCAAAACCGCAAGCGAGGTAGGAGCCACTTTCACTTCTGCGTCTCGGCCACTTTTGCAACCGGACCCAGTTCCTTGGCCGCGTCGGTCACGCCGGCCGTCTCCGGGGTGACAATCCCCATCTGCACCTCAAAATCCTTCAGGGCCTGCTCTCCCATCGACTTTTCCATGGCCTGCTCATGCTGGATGTCGGCCAGTCCGTCGCTCGACAGGTCCGTCGCCACCCGGGCCTTGGCGCGGTTCAACCCGATCTTGTCGTTGATCACCTGTTCGATCTGGCCGAAATCCGTGGTGACGTCGAAATTGAAATCGCCGGCAAGCTTGGCCATTTCCGCCTCGGCGCGGCTCATCTTCAGTTCCGCGTCGTACTTCTGGATCTTTGTGCGGACGTCGGAAAGCTTCCCGCTGGCGTGCTTGATCTTGGTGACGTTGTTGGTATAGGCTTCTTCGTGCATCTTGAGCTGGCCTTCGTTTTCGGTCAGCTCCTGCTTGGCTTTCTGGAGTTCCAGGGCGAATCGGGCGGCCGTCTCGCGATCGCCCGCCGCAAGGTACGACTTTACCTGGGCCTCCAGTTTCGTGACGTGCTGCCTGTTCATCTCCGCCTGCCGGCTGACCCGCTCCACCAGGGCCCGGTACTGCTCCAGGCCTTCGCGGCCGTCCTTCAACTGGGCGACCGCCTGGTCGTACTCGTACTGCATCTGCGCGATCGGATCGGCGGTCCAGAAGATGTTCGCAATCTTATTGACCTGCGCCATAAGCGAGTGCCACAACTTCCCCAGGATCATCGCCACACCTTCCTTTCCAAGACAGCCTTGTACGCGAGAAAAAAACGGGGCCATCCCCCCGACGGGCTAATAGCTCATTCTATTTACCGGGAAGACACCCCCGTGTCAATCCACCCCCCCGCGATGGGCATGGTACGGGCCCTCCTGTCTTCCTATTCGTCCCAGTTGGTCATGTGACCCGCCATCCAGCCGCTCTTATGAATTGACCGCGGAGCCGCCTGATGCCAAAATCGAACCTGGCATAGTCCCTGGAGGTTCGTCCATGCAAAACGCCTCTCATACGATTCGGGAAGAATTCTACGGTATCGTCGCGTTCATTGGCGTCATCTGGGCGGTGTTCCTATTGACGTGTGCGGTTCCTTCTCTGGATTCTTATGGCGTTGTTCCCCGCACATGCGTCGGCTTGGTCGGCATTCCCGCCATGATTTTTCTTCATGCCAACCTGCACCATTTGCTTGCCAACACGATCCCGCTCTTCATCCTCCTGGCCTTACTGGCAGGTTCTAGGGCCCGGTCTTGGGAGATTGTAATCGACGTTGCCCTTCTCGGTGGGCTGCTGCTATGGCTCGTGGGGCGGTCGGCCACCCACATAGGAGCCAGCGGGCTGATCTTTGGCCTGATTGCCTTCCTGATCCTTTCCGGGTTCCTGGAAAAGAGAATCGTGCCGCTCCTCATGTCGCTTGCCGTGGGTTTTCTCTATGGCGGCACGTTGCTCTGGGGAATCCTGCCGCGGATTGGCTCGCACATCTCTTGGGATGGACACCTCTGTGGCGCGATTGCTGGTGGAATCGTCGCATACGCCCTGACCAGGGAATCCAAAGGGGAGGCAGAGAACCAGGGGCAAAGTCGTGAATAGGCTTGGTCTGGAGAGGTTGCAGCCCGTTGAGACTTGTCAACGCTTACTTTGGTTCTTTGCAGCAACCAGGAATTTCCCTGTCGGCACCCCATGACCACAGTACTCACCCGCCGTGAAATGTTGCAGGCCGCTGTCCTCGCCCTGGGCGCAACGCCCGCGCTGCTCGCCCAGGAAAGCAAGCCGGAGCCGAAGAAGCCGACGACAGCCGAAGAGTACATGGCCCGGCTGGAAGTCTTTTATCACGAAACGGATGCCAGGCCCGAGTTCATCTGGATGAACCGCGAGGACGTGATGTACCATGACCTCGACTATCCCTCGGTCATCGGCGAGGCCCCCGAATATTGCTGCTTCCTTCGCAAAGCCTGGGTGTTCAACCGGGCCCTGCAATGGGTCCGCGACAACGGCGCGATCCTCTG
The DNA here is from genome assembly GCA_050014815.1 of Thermoguttaceae bacterium. GTDB lineage: Bacteria > Planctomycetota > Planctomycetia > Pirellulales > Thermoguttaceae > JBEKCP01. The sequence continues at coordinate 18,886 of JBEKCP010000008.1, forward strand.
CTATGAAGCGGCGGGCGAACTGCCGCTGACCGGCGAGAAGCAGGTCTCGGCCTGGTTCACCGGCAAGGACAATCAGGTGATCCAGGAGGGTGAGTTCACCCGGTTCGAAAAGCACTCGCGCCGCTACCGCGACTGCTTGGTGCTGCCGGCCTTCCAGTTCCACGCCGGGCAGCACCCGGTCCTCGCCCTGGAGGTGGACGAGGCCAACACCGACTGGCAGTTGGTCGTGAGCCTGAAAGGGCGGGGTGGCCGGCCGCAGATCGCCACGCCGTGGCACAGCGGCCCGGCGCGGGCGGAGATCGACATCGCGGCCGAACTTGCGCGGCGAGGCTTTCAGTGGAACTTTCCCGAAGTCCACCTCGCCATCGGCACATGGCACCCCAGCCGCAGCCACGTCTCGAAACTCCGCTTCCGAGCCCGCCTGCTGCCGCGCCCGGCGGTGGTCGCCTGCCTGCCCGTGATCCGGACGGCGGAGCGGGCCAAGAGCGAGGGCCTGCCGCTGGCAGCCGTCGTGGTTGATGCCCAGGGACGGCGGCTCGGAAAGCAGGACGTTCAGGTCCGGGCGAGGATCGGCGAGCAGGACTGCCCGCTCGTCGAGACAGACGGCCTTTGGAAAACGCAGGTGAAAGACCTGCCCGTCGGCAACCATATCGCCACGATCCTTGCGGAAGGCAAGCTCAACGCCACGGCGAGGACCGACCTTCGCATCACCGACGGCCAGTTCTACCGGCTGGAAAAGGGGCAGCCGTGGCTCAGCCTGGGCGGCAAGCCGCTTGGCCCGTTGACCGGCTCCTACCAGGGCACGTTCTTCTTCGAGAAGGCCGGCCAGCCCGGCGAAAAGCTTGTACAAACCCAGGCGGCCTGGGACGCCTGGGACCGCTCCAAACCCGACGCGGAACACATGCACTTTTGGGAATCGTGGAAGGCGGAGGAGATCGACCAACGGTTCTGCTATCTGAAGCAGTGCGGCTGGGATCTGCTGACGCTGCACTCCTGCTGGGGGCAATGGGAGCGGCTGGACGCCGGCGGACGCATCGCCCCGCACGCCGCCGAGCAACTGGGACGCTACCTCCGCATCGCCGGCCGGCATGGGCTGGCCCACCTGCAAGGCCTGTCGTCCGGGCCCTACGGCCATCCCGACCAGAAGCCGAAGTACGGCGGCACCGTTCCCTACAGCCGCTACCTGGAGGAAGGCTTTCAGACCAAGCACTTCATGGAACCCGGAACGGGCCCGCGCTTCGACGAGCTTTTCCACCAGTACCTGGAGGACTTCGCCACGCTCTTCCGCGACGAAACGGCCCTCCTGGGCATGACGGCCTCGGGGGAAGGGGACTTCTTCAACGGTCCTGCCCGCACGAACGACGTCATGCAACTGCTCCGCAAATTCGACCAGAACCATTTCATTCCGGCCGAAGCGGTTCTGATGCTCGACGGGCTCCCCTCAAAGAAGACCGCCGGCTACCAGCAGCAGCTTTTCGGAGGCCGGACCTATGGGATCGGCAACAACGCGGCCCCCGAGGACGACCTGGGACTGAAGTTCAAGATCTACCACATGGCCGGGATGTATATGGCCGAGGGGAGTTGGCCGGCGATGCCCGAGTACAACCGCTTCCAGAACGAGGTGCTCCTGAAAACTCCGCACCAGGATGTTTGGACCGGCGACCACCTGTACCGCCGCCGACTCCGCGACACGCTCTACCTGGGCATGGTGAACCTGATCCCCATCATGAACACTTGGGACGAGCATTTTGCCGAGGACGAGCACCTGCTGGTGCGGCAGATCCGCGAGCGGATCGACTGGCACACTCGCTTCACCCGGCCTCGCGTCGTCATCCAGGTGGACGATGCCATCAGCAAGCACAGCGGACCTGCTCGGGCACGAGTCGCCGGTTACGAAAAGCTTTTCGCCAGGCTGGGGCTGATGTACCGGACGATTCCCGTTGGCGAGCCGGCCCCGACGGACGCGCTGCTGGTCATCGACGGCCGGGAGCCCTTCCAGCCGCTGCGACTGAAGAGCGAAGGTGGCACACTGCCTGATGCGCTGAAGCAGGAGATGCCGCTGGAGATCCACGGCGAGTACTCGGCGAACTTCGCCTGGTCCGAGGACCGGCGGACGCTATTGGCGTACCTGTTCAACGTCTCGGACCACATGCACCGCCGCATCATGCTGGGTGGCGGCATTCACCGCATCCCCAAGCCGGCGCCGCTGAGCTTCCGTTTGAAGAATCTGCCGGACGCCAAGCTGCAAATGCGGATCTACGACCTGGACACAAAACGAGTGCGGCTGGAGACGCCGGTGAAGCCCGGCGCGGAATACGACCTTGGGAACAGCGACCACGATTACTTCGTCCTGGTGACGAGGTAGCTTACTGCATCGGCCGGATTTAGACGATCTCGTAGCGGGGCGAAGAAAACGATGGGCGAAGAAAAGGTGACCCCCAGGCGGCGAAGAAACTTCCATTAGGAAAAGGCGGAATTGAGAGCGCTCGTTCCGCAAGCCTTGCACTTAAGACCGGAAGAGCCAAAATTCTTTGGCGGGCTTGACAAAGCCAAAAGCTGCAACGACGATCATACTTGTTGGGCCACCGCAGTGGCGTTCCGGTGGCCACAACCATGGCAAGAACCCCGTGAACGGTTACCCCGGGGGCATATCCCGCAGGCGATAAGGCTAATGGCCCCGCACCAAATCGGACTACTCCACCGCCAGCCTACTCCTTGGCCTCGCTCCCTGCCATCGCATCCAGCAATTCCTTGAACTTCTTCACGCCGCCAACTTCCTTGACAGGCCCACCCCGGCACTGGCGTGCCGGGGTGGGCTTTTTCGCCATGCAGATGCTTCCTATGACGACTTCGCGATGCTGACTTCCGACACCTTCACTTCCTTGTATTCCTTGCCGTCGCTGCTCTTCTTGCTCACGGGCTTTCCAGCCAGCGTAGCGGTCATCGTCTTGCCGCTGGACCGTACCTTGAACGCGGCCTTCAAGCTCTCGCTGTCGCCGCTCAGTACCCACCGCCCGCCGTCCTTGTCGGTCAACAGGACGCAGCACGACGCTGCTACTCCCGTGCAGCCACCGCAACTCGATTTGCCGGTGACTGTCTTGGCCGCATCGTCGGCCACCGCATAGGCCCCCAGGCCCAGAACGAGTGCCACGACCACAATCAAACTCAACCATTTCACGCTGTTCATTGCTATGCTCCCCATTCCTTTCCGCTCATTGAATTGGCGGCGACCACGCGGTCGCATCTTTCGTGCCATTTGCAAGCATCATATACCAGAGGGTTCACCAAGTCAATCTCCTGGTAGCTGGAAGTGATCCACGCTTCGTGAAATAAGCCCCGCTGGCCTCTCGGCCAGCGGGGCTGTTCCAGAAAGAGGTGCCCCATGCCCACCAACGACTTCAACGACCAGGCGTTTTTTTCGAGCCGATGAGCAAGCGACGGCATGGATTTCCGTCCGAGTCCCAGGTCAAACGCGGCCTGCGGATCGTCCACGGCGATAAGGAACTCAGCGAGAAGCTCGGTCGCAACGACCTCTGCCCGTGCGGTTCCGGCAAGCGGTTCAAGAAGTGCTGCCTGCGCTCGGGCTGCTTTTGATGGCGTGGACAGGGACGACTACTTTTAGAGAATAGCGGTAGGCCCACCCCGGCACTGACGTGCCGGGTTGGGCTTTGTCATGTCTACAGGCGTTTCTCCATCGCCCAATGAGGGATCGTGGCCGTTCACCCCGTTGGCAACATTGTTACCGCTTTCGGAAAGAGATACTCCTCACATCACGCTTCTTGATCGCAGTCTCGCCGCCTGCTTTGAGCTTCAGCTTGATTTCGTCCTCTCAAGCGCCCCCCCAGGGTCCATTCCCGTTTCTGCGCGGCCGGTTTTCGGGTAGACTGGGGCTCTTTCGGGGTAGAGAATGATCTTCTTTGGGGAGGCGATGTTGCGAAAGGCGGTGGTCCAGTTCCTGGAGCATTATCATCAGGAACGCAATCACCAGGGGCTGGACAATCGGATTCTGGTGCCGGGGCCCGAAGTGGGACAGAAGACGGGCAAGGTCGAATGTCGGGAGCGGTTGGGATGGCTGCTGCGATACTATTACCGGGCTGCGGCATGAAGAAGCGACCATGTTCATGGCTGAAGAGACGGCTTGTTGCCTGGGCTGAACGTTGCCAGCAGCGGGAGATCGAATGGCTGCATGAAGAGACCGGCTCGCCGATGGTCGTCTGCGCCATGTCACTTCGGGGGCTGCGCCATCCTGAGCAGTCCAGCGAAGTCTTGTCGGAAATCCTCATTGAAGAACTGGTTTTCGAACGGCCGCGCATTCTGCCACAGCCATTGCCACGATCAGCGATTGAAGGGCCACAGTCGCACGAACATGACGATGCCCTGGCCGAAATCGCCAACCTCTGCCGCGACAACGACTGGAAGCTGGTCGTTTGGGACATCGCTGCCGGCCTACAGCTTCCCGGCCAAGGCACCGGCCAGAAGCGGACGCCCCAGGGGATGCGGCCGCCGGAATAACCTGCCAGCCGGAGGGCACACTGCCCAGGACGGAGTTGCTCGTCGCACAGTATCAACCAGGAGCCCATCAAGGACCGACTGCACACGGCTCATCTCCGTGGCGACGTGTTGCCGCAGCCCGACATTTTCCCGCAGCGCCTGCGGCTCGACGCCACGAATGACCCGTTGCGCATCGCCGACGATCTGGTCGAGCTGCTCGCTGCTGCGGACGTTGAGTTCCCGGAACCGCTGGAAGAACTCGGTGAGATTTTCGACCGTGCTGTCCTTGAACGTCTTCAACTTGCCATCTTCCCGGCCCGACAGCCGTTCGGTCAAATGGCTGACCAGCTTCGCCAATTCGGCGGTGAACGCCTCCTCGGCCAAACGGACGGCCTCGTCGAAGCGGCTCTGTACTCGGCGGCACTCTTGCTCGTAGAGTTGCGGGTTGAGTTGCTGGAGATAATCGGGCGGCTCCACACTCGGGAAGTCGAAGCTGATCTCGAACAAGCCGCGTAGCGACTCCGGGTAGTCCCCGGCGTTGAACAGCGATCCGAGACGTTGCCGGGCCGTGGCCTTCAACTCGTTGTAATGGCGATCCAGGGTCTCGACCGCCTCGGTCAGTTCCTCCTGGAACTCCCGCATCTTCGCGGCGAAGTCGTCGATCTTGTCCTGGCGGATCAGCCGGATTCCCGGCTCCGGGTATGCGAGTCATCTCCCTCCACTCCGGCAGCAACGGCAACTGCATTTGCGTCGAGGCGGGCGGGGGGAGGCTGCTGTTCGACGCCGGGATCAGTGCCAGCGAGGTCCAAGAGCGGCTGGCCATTCATGGCCGGGATGCAACTGCGGTCGATGCGGTCCTCATTTCCCACGACCACATCGACCACTGCCGCAGCATGGGAATCCTGAACCGCACATTCGGCTTGCCGATCTACGCCACTGCCAAGACCTACAAAGCGGCCAAGCGTTTTGCACTGGGCGAGATCAGAGACCTTCGCTATTTCGTTGCCGGGGAGACCGTGCCGTTCGGTAAGGTGACGGTGGAAACGATTTCCACGCCCCATGACGGGGTGGACGGCGTGGTGTTCGTGGTCGATGACGGCAAGCACCGGCTGGGCATCCTCACCGACCTGGGGCATGTCTTCAACGGCCTGGGCGACGTGATCGCCTCGCTGGACGCTGTGCTGCTGGAAAGCAACTACGATCCCGACATGCTCGCCAACGGTTCCTACCCAGACTGGCTCAAAGAACGGATCGCAGGGCCGGGCGGGCACATCTCCAACTTCGAGGCCGCCGAGCTTCTGAACACGGCCGCATCGAAGCAAATGAAATGGGCCTGCTTGGGCCATCTTTCGCAGGACACCAACACGCCGGAGTTGGCGTTGGCAACGCATCGCAGGATTTTGGGCGACCGGCTGCCGCTGTTCGTGGCGACTCGGTACGAGGCCAGCGGGGTGATGGCGATTGGTTGAACCGGCTACTGGTGGACAGCACAAGTCGGTGAGATAATGGCTGGACACGGACGGCTCGCGGTAATCTCACGGATGGCCTTCCCTTGGTGCCGGTGGGGCGGCCCACAACCGTTCACGGGAGGAGTTGCTCATGAACCAGCAAGACAAGATTCGACTAGCCAAGGGGCTGACGAACAAGCAGATTGCCGGGGTGCTGCACATCAGCTATGAGACCATTAAGGAGCACGCCCAGCACATCCTACGCAAGATCGGCGTGACCGACCGGACGCAGGCGGCGGTATGGGCCGTGCGCAAGGGGCTGACCTGAACAGAGCCGCAGCGGCGAGCGGTAGCATCTCCAAAGCCCCATGGCAGGAGAATCAACTCGTGACCAGGAGAAACATCGTTCGGACGATTTCCCAAGAGCTTGGACTTTCGCAACACCAGACCAGGGAGATCGTCCAAAAGACCTTCGACTCTATCGTGAACGCCCTCGTTGAGGACGGTCGGGTCGAACTCCGTAACTTCGGCGTCTTCAAGGTGAAGCGGCGAAAGTCCCGCACGGCACGCAACCCGCATACCGGCGAGAAGGTTCTGGTACCGGAAAGATGCACGGTCACGTTCAAGCCGGGGCAGGTGATAAAGCATCGGGTTGAAGGGGAGGGCCGACGCGATGAGTCCCCACGATAGCGACCTGTCGGGCGAGGCTAGGGCCTGGCCGACGGCTCCCAAACTTGCGCCGGCGATTTGGCTGGGCCTGTTGCTGGCCCTTGGCGGATCTTCGATGGCTTGGGGTCAGTACAGCGTGGCCGTGGTCCAAACCGCGCAGGACGTGAGCCTGAACGCTTGGGAATATCAGTTGTGGGACGGCAGCTTTCATTTCGGCACGTTGCTTGTCCAGGGCATGCCGGGAGCGGGAACCATTTCCCAGTACGGAACGGGAATGCTCATCTTCCGCCCACATCCCGATCAGACCGACGACAACGGCTGGGGTAGCAGCGGCTACCTCACTCCGTTTCTCTCGTCCGGCCAGCCGGGCGGAGGGGTTATAGGGTCGGTTGTCCCCGATCCCAACGGCAACGGTATTGACGTTACCGCCAGTGGACTCGTCAACGCCAATACGGACGGCAGTAGCACCTACGGGTCCTTCAGCCTCTCGACGACGTTCTCCTATGACCCGGCCGCGCAAAAAGTCACGGGCGTGGGAACGCTGGCGGTCAGCCTGAGCGGGACCTTGACGTCGGCGCCGGGGGGCCCCGCCGATCTGAACCTCATTCGGATCACCTCGAACTATCTCTCGAATGTACCCCTGCAGGGCGGTGGCAGAGGCAACACCGGCGACATGTCGCAAGCCAGTGTCAGGTATGGTTCGACCGGCAGCGACCCCAACAACATCGACTGGCTGCCTGCCGCTTTGCCTTCGACGTATCCCAGCTACGCTTCATCCGTCCTTTGCACCAGCGTGATCGGGGCGGTCAACAACGTCGATGGCGTGGCCCTGGGCAAGAGCGCCCTTGCCATTGCGACGAAGCCGCCCTTGAACGTTTCGCTGACCGCCACCAACGGGGCCAGCCTCCTCAGCTTCGGTGGGCAGTACACCACGTCGGCCAGCCAAGACCCCTACGCCGACAATGTCGGGATTGTCCAACAGGTGCTCCATGGAAACACATCGGCCACGAGCCTCCAGTTCAACATGGACATCGAATCCGATGCGCCGACGACCTGGACCGGATCCTCCGGCGGGAATTGGTCCGCGTCCGGGAACTGGCAGGGGAGCAGTCTGCCGCAAAGCGGCGTCCTGCTCCGGTTCGGCCCTGGGGGCGGCCTAAGCAACAACAACCTGGCCGCCGGCAGGCCTTTCAACGGAATCATCTTCCCGAGCAACGCCTCCGCCTATGTGCTGGCTGGCAACTCGATCCAGTTGGGCGGCACGGTCATCAACCAAAGCGTCAACCCCCAGACGATCGGTCTGCCATTGCAGTTGGTGACGGGCGGGGGCACCTTCGACACGTGGCCGGCCGGCCTGACGGTGTCCGGGCCAATTAGCGGCAGCGGACCCTTGGTGAAGGTCGGCAGCGGCACCCTGACATTGGCGGGCTCCAATAGCTACACGGGCGGAACGTCGGTCAGTGCCGGCCTCCTGGTGATCAATCGCAGTGGGGCCCTTCCGACCGGCTCAATTCTCACGATCGGGGCGACTGGCTCGGTGGAGCTGGGCGATTCGACGCTCAACGGCACCACGATCCCGCTGGGCGGTTCGGCATCGGCCGGCACGTTGGCCCCGCAAGGGGCCGCCACCGGCGGCATCCACGCGGTGCCGGAGCCCGGCACGCTCGCACTCTTGGCCGCCGCCGCTTGCGGCCTCGCGATGAGGAAGAAGGGGCGAAGGGAGGGATGCCGATGCCCGACTACGACGTGACCGTGGGGCAGGACGGCTCGTGGCATTCCGGCGTTACGCTCTTTCCCGAGCACCCGGAAGGCCACGACCGTCTTCCAGCCGAGCGTGGCGGGCGACTGGGCCGGTACGAGGCAGGCGTAGATGGTGGTGGCCACGACCATCAGCCAGTTGCCCGGCAAGCCCAACAAGGTGAGCGCCCAGCATCCCGACAGGACGAATATCAGCAGCAGTGCGAAGATGACGGTCACGGTGAACCTTGGCAATCCGCGTACCGGCGTGTTGTTCATGTTCTGGCGCGCCAGCCATCCGAGCCTCGGCCGGCGGATCGAGTTCGCCAACGACTATCGGCCATGGGAGCAGGGGGATCCATTGCGTTACGGCGGTCTCTTCAGGGGCTCGTCGCGGGATTCCCCCTCAAAGCTCGGCCCCGTATCACTGCCATAGGCGGTACCCATACTCCTCTTGTCGGCTCGGCCACTACGGTCAGTGCCTTCGGATCATAGGAAAGGGTTGGGACACACATGACCATGCTCACATGAATCGAAACGGCACGACCTGGCCATAATGTCCGGGATTACCGGCCCGGTAGGTCCCATGGTGATGGACACCGGCTCTTCGGGCAGGCTCCGGCGTCCGAATGCAGAACCGGGCTCCGGCGGTATGAACAACTACATCGCCCGCGGCTGCATTTTCCCTTCGCCACCAAGCCAACGGTCAAACCAATCGCGAGCCCGCTGAGCCACGTGCCCGCCCGGATCGACCCATAGCGCCACGTGTCCCAGGTAGGGGACCGATACCAACTCGCTGTGATCCAATGCGGCGGCGTGCAAACGCTCGCTCTGTTGGTGTGGCACGACCCAATCGTTCGTGCCATGCACGATGAGCACAGGGGCCGAGGTCCGCTGGATGGCCTTCACGGCGTCGGCCTCGTCCGGATCGAAGTCTGCGATCCGTCCCGCCTCGTCTAGGGACCGCTGGTACGTTTTGTCGGAGATCAGCAGGCCAATGCCCGGCGCCACCACCCGGGCGAAGTGCGGCACCTCCTCGCGGGCGGTGGCAAAAGGCTCGACGGCCACCACCGCCCGGATGCGGCGATCGGCGGCCGCCAAGTGGATCGACGTCGTGGCCCCGTACGAGATCCCGTAGACGCCCAGGTTCCCGGCCACGAGACCTTTCCGTTCCAGCTCGTCGATCACCTGGGAGAGGTCCTTTGCTTCCTGGAGTCCGAAGGTCATGTACTTGCCGGTCGAGCGGCCCCGCCCGCGGAGATCGACCAGGACCACGCGGTAGCCTGAATCAGCCAGCGCGTGAGCAGCGGGGAGCATTTTGGCGCTGCGGGCCAGCACGCCGTGGAGCACCAAGATCGTGCCGCGGGACGAGTGCGATCTTTCCCGGGATTCAATCACCGATACCGACAGAGACGCCTCCGGCGGCCCCACCTTGACCCAGAACTGCTGGTCCACGCCCAACAGACGCTCGATGGGCGGCAGGGGATTCGCCTCGGCGGCCCATGGATTGATCCGGTTGGGAACGCTGGCGATCACTTCCGCCAGCGGTTGTGCCCCACCGACGTCCAGAGCAATACTCGCTAGCAGCAAGGCGACCGCCACTCCGCGCAATTTTGAGAGGACACGACGCATTCTCATCGGAATCTCCCTTCACCAGCATAGGCGTGGAAGCGGCCGCCTTATAACTCCCTTTCATCCAAGGGGCACGCTCAATCTTGGCTGGGCCCGTTTTCCCAGTCTCACAGGATTGCCCATTTCCAGAATCCGTTGGGGCTTGATCTGCTGCTTCGCAGATGCCGTCTTGTGGGACGAGGACTGGAAGGACAACGAGAGCCTCTTGGACGCTGACCCGAAGGCCAGCCAGGCGGTGAAGAAGCTGCTGGGGATCGACGAGGATTACTACGTACCGTCCTTCTCGCGACCGTGGGCAACCCCTCTCGGCATGCCCTGGATTTCAGTTTCCCTGCCGTCCAGCGTGCGGTTTTATTCGCTAGCCCCGGCTGTGCTGTTTCGATGCGTCGGTTTATGTGACCGCCGCGCGCAGGCAAGATGCGTTTGGCTGCGTCGGACCGGGTGGGGAAGTCGAACGCGACGTAGATCGTCAGGAAGCCCCCGCCCTCCGTTTTCTGGTCGATGTCGAAGGCAAGAACGCCGTCGCGTGCAAAACCGTCTTGAACGCGATAGAGCAGGTAGCGGTCCGCGACGACCTTTTCCAAAGGGTCACCAGCGCGCCGCCCAACTGGCAAGTTCCCGCTCAACTTCCACCTATGCAGCCGCCCGTGCATCCGGCAGCGCCCGGCAACCTCCAGAACCAGCAGCCCTCGTTTGTCAACGGGCTTCCGCACCAAGATCCGCGTGGTGCGCCAAACCCGAGTTTCATGGGCGGCACGGTTTACGGCCGGCTTTTGAACAAGGGCCGTCCGCTGGTCAACTGCCACGTGGTCATCGTGCCCCTGCACGAGGTGGACGGCGTAAACCGCTTCGATTCGGACCGCACAACTCTAACGACCCTGACCGACGAAGAAGGAGTATTCCATTTTGAAAACGCGCCCGCGGGGGGATACAAACTCATGTGGTTGCCCGAAGGGCAGAACCAATGGATCCGTCGCATTTCCATGCACCCCGACGTGAAGGTGCATAACGACGAAACCACCACGTTGAAAGAGATTCGAGTCGCGCTGCAGACCATCAACTAGGTATCAATGTCTATGTGGGTAGGGCCTCACCCCATCCATGTGGCAGGAGGTCTGAGCCCGTTGCCGGGACTGCTCCGGTACCCTGCCCTCAAGATTAGTTCCTGACTTATCTTTTCGCGTGATTCCTCGATTCTTTCGGGAATGATGTGCCTCGATTGTTGACTTGCGAAGACATATACGCCACAATGGAGGGCGCCTCGAACCGCAAGGAGAGGTGCTCGTGCGACCTCCTTTTCGAACTCAGTTCTCCATGGCGGTGATCGGGATCGTCGCCCTAGCTCTGGTCAGCGGCATCGTTGCCCTGAGCTTGACGCGGCAAGCATGGGCGTCGTGGTTGATCGGCATCAGCATGGCGCTGGCGGTGGTGCTCGGCGCGGTGCATCCATCCCGCCAAGGTCTTCCAGAGCACGTAGGCCAGGAAGCAGACGAGAATATGGGCCAGCAGCCGTTCTGCTCGCTGCGCTTCAGTTCGCCGAGATAGGCCACCAGCCGCTGCCGCGAGCCGCGGCCCGTGCGATAGGACTCCACCAGTGCCCCGTACGTATGCGGCTTGCCGTTCTTCCGTCGAACGCATCTTCGCAGAAACATGGCCGATCCCTCCTGCTACGCAGTACAGGATCCCATGCTTTCGGACGAATGCAAGCAAGAAGGTCTACACTACAACGCCTTTCGGCGAAAGAAGCACCGTGGCCATTGGAGTTGCGTCAACGAACCAGCCCAAATCCTTGAATTTTGTCGCGCAATACCGTAACTTGGGCTAATGATCTGCAAAGCATGACGCCAAAGCACCTTCCAGCCAGCCTCGCAAACCCCAATCGACAAAGTTGCGGAACCGCTGAGACGGCGCGGAGGCCCTTGACGGCCAAATGGACGTATCGCAAAAT